>CAZCEB010000157.1:0-4748 GCA_964497305.1 uncultured Muribaculaceae bacterium
CACACTTAAACAAAAAAAACAATAAATTATTTGGTTTTTAGCATAGAATACGTGGTATGAAAATTTTCACACCACGCAATATCTATCATTTTTACTTATTTCTTACTATTCCGATAAGGTCAATTCTGCCATTACATTATAAGGCATTGTAATTTCTTGATCTTGAACACTCATTGTTATATTACACACAAAAGCCAATATCATACTACCATCAACTGATATAGCTCCCTGTAAATCAGTAATTCGACGATTTGGATATTCATCTCCTCCCGCTTCCGGAATAAGACTTTCACTTGTCAACAAATACCCTCCTTCTCCGTCTGTAGCTACTGAAATTCCTCTAAACACCATATCCATTTTAGGCATCATCTGAGCAAATTGAGCCGCTTCAATTGTAATTTCAGCGGTCATCGTTTCTTCATTAATAGAAACGCCATAAATTGACTCATCGGTAACAAAAGTTCCGCCTTTAAGAGAAGTTACAGTTGTTTGCCCTACATACAGACCTACAGAACCTTTACCTTTTGGCTCATCATCATTAGAACACGAAGAAAAAAACACAATCGCGACAAGCGACAATAACATTAATTTAATACTCTTCATTATTATTTAGTTTTAAAATTATATCTCAAAATTGTATCGTAAAGTAACTCCTATTCTTGCCGGTTTTCCTTGTTGATAAAAGCCATTTCCTATAGACACGAAATAAAATGTCTTATATCTTGTATCTGTTATATTTTCAGCCCATACGTCCAACGAATATCTCGCATGCTCCAATTTCAAAGAAGCGCCAACTAAAGAATAGAAAGATTGTTTAACGCTATTCTCTTCATTCCAATATATTGGTCCAACACCTCTACAATTTAAATTAACAGATAAGCAGTCAACCCACTTTTGCTTCAATTTATGCCTATATGTTATTCCTGCAAACATTGTATTGCGTGGAGCATAAGGTATTCTTTTCCCACTATAATCATTTTTACCATTATTAAATTCAACAAATCGTGCATCTGTAAACCCATAACTTGCATTAAACGCCCAACTATTTATGGGTCGATATTGAATCATTAGCTCACCCCCATAGCTGCGAGTTTTTCCTGCATTTGCCATTATACGTCCGGTCGTCGTCCCATCAGGAAACATTGTTAGTTGCTGATTTCTACAATCAATATAAAACATTGCCGCATCAACATTCAATCGTCCATTATTAACGGTCAAATGAGTTCCGAGCTCATAATTTATACTCTCCTCCGGATCATACTCAATAATTTCGTCAACATCATATTTCATCGTCAACCCCATCCTGTTCATTATACGTTGCTGAAGCACATCTGAAAACATCTGAGTATTATATCCTCCCGCTTTATATCCCTTTGAAATAGTTGCATATATATTAGACGAATATTCTGTTGGCAAATTATACATTACCGCTACCTTTGGTAAAAATTCAACAAAATATTTATCCAAATTTCCATTATCATCAATCTCGACATCATGTTTCTTTACTTCATCCGTTTCAAGATTTATAGTCGAATATGATGTATTGCAATAGTTACGATAATCGAGAGATACATATTCACAATCCAATCTCAATCCCGCATTAAATATCCATCGACCGATTTCATAATTACTTTGATGATATATCGCGATTCCACTCGTTGGAGATTTAAAATCGCTTTCCAAAACAAAAGAATCATCATTCCATTCTATCGGTCGCATTGGATTTGCATCATTGCGATGCTTTACAATTAATTGTTCTATTCCATAATCTTTAAACGTTACAGGCGCACTCATATCCGACTGTTTAAAAAAGCCAAATAAGCCTCCAATCCAATTATATTTTCCGGTATTTCCTCGAACAACAAAATCTTGAGTAAATGCCCACTCCTTACGTTTTTGCGTCAACGTAAAATATTCTAATGGAAGGAAATCCTGATCAAGCGTCATATTATCATCAATATACTGAAAGCTACTGATGCTCGATAGTGTAAAATCATCATGCATCCATTTTATTGTCAATCCATCTGTAACCCCTGTGCGTTTATAAAAACAGGTATCATTATAATTTATTTCATCCGTTACAATTGATGCATAAGGATAGCCTTCTTGTCGAGAAATTTGTACACCGGCAACATTTTCAAAATTAACATTATCAGATATTCTCCATTGCGTTTTCCATCTGAATGTTGCCTGTTTTTCCGTATCACAATCAGCACCATTATTTTTATTATCAAAAAAGCCATCTGATTGTGCATAATATCCACTCCATGACATAGCCAAACGTGGATTAAATTTAGCGTAATAAGATATTGCTGTTTTCAACGAATTTCCGCTACCATACTCAGCCAATAAACGTAACCCTTGATATTTCATCGGGGACAACGTATATATATTTATCAATCCTCCCATTGTATTACGACCATACAATGTGCTCTGTGGACCACGTAACACCTCTATGCATTCAATATCAATAGCATCAAAATCGTAATTATCTTTATTCAAGAAAGGGACATTATCCACATTCAAACCCACTACAGGTTGATCAATGCGAGCTCCAAGTCCCCTCACATATATAGATGATGTCATGCGTGATCCATAATCAGGCATATAGAAATTAGGAGCGAACTCACTCACCCCTTTCATCGAAACGACATTTAGCCGTTCAAGGTCATTATTATTTATCACAGTAGTAGCAATAGGCTGGACCCTCAAATTTGAAGATTGTTTTATTGCCGTTACCGAAACTTCTTGCAACGATAGTGTCGTATCGGGAATTGCATTATAATTATCTTGGGCATAAACATCTACCAGCAAGACACAAGACACTATTATTGCAAATATTTGCTTTTTTCTCATCTATATATTTTTATGGTGCAAAATTAATAATTGTATTTATCTTGCACAATCGCTATTTATAGTGAGATTTTCAAAAAAGCAATAGAGAAAACGCCATTATCACCATCCCTAAAATAACTCCACCTATCGCAAAATGGTGATGACCATACTCTTCTGCACCAGGTAACAACTCGTCAAAAGATATATACACCATGATTCCTGCTACTGCCGCCAACAACAAAGCTCCAACCGTAGGCGTCCAAAACGGCAACAAAAACAGCATTCCGAACAAAGCTCCCACAGGCTCTGCAAGACCGGTCATTGTTGAGTACCATAACGCTTTTCTTCTACTGCCGGTTGAGTGGTATATAGGTACCGACACTGCTATTCCTTCCGGAATATTGTGTATAGCTATCGCAACAACAATAGGTAATGCTACATCCAATCCATCAAGCGCTGATACAAACGTAGCCATTCCTTCTGGGAAATTATGAATTCCTATGGCCAAAGCAAGCATCAATCCTGTTCTTTTTAGTCGTTCCTTGGGTTTACCTTTTATATTATTACCAGCAACATTAACAAAATGGAATTCATGAGGATTTTCATCTTCCGGGATAAAAAAGTCAATAATCGCAATCAAACCCATACCCAAAAAGAATGACAACAACACATAAATAATCCCTTCTTTCCCTGGATACACCATTTCAATACCATCTAATGCCTCCGGGACAAGTTCTATAAATGAGACATAAACCATAACTCCAGCAGACAAACCCAAAGCGCCAGACAGCATTCGAGTGTTTGTTGCTTTTGTAAAGAACGCCATCAAACTACCTATTCCGGTAGATAATCCGGCCAATAATGTCAAACCTAATGCTATTAATATCGTATCTATTGACAAAGAGATTTCCATTCTTTCACAACATTTAAATAGTTATTTAATGCAAAATTAAAAAACTTTCTCTACTTTTACGCCACTTTTATATTATAACAACAAATGGCAACTGAAATACCCAAAGAAAGCCCCCAATTAATTGCTCGATTGCGCGACGGAGCTACATGTCGTGATGCTTTCGGAGAAGTCATTGCCATTTACACCGAACCTCTATATTGGCAAATACGTCGAATGGTTCAAAACCACGATGATGCAAATGACATCCTTCAAAACACCTTTTTAAAGGCATGGTCATCTATTGAGCAATTTCGTGGCGATGCCAAATTATCTACTTGGCTTTATAAAATTGCCATTAATGAGAGTATTACATTTCTCGCTCGTGAACGCAAACGCATGAATATTTCCATTGATGATGACGAATCATTCATCTGTAACATGATTGAAGCTGACGAATATATTGATGGCGACGAATTAAAACTAAAATTACGCAAAGCGATTGCATCTCTCCCGGAAAAGCAACGATTGGTTTTTAATATGAAGTATTTTGATGATATGAAATATGAAGAAATGTCTGAAATATTAGGAACTTCAGTAGGTGCACTTAAAGCATCATATCATATCGCAGTAAAAAAAATTGAGCAATATTTTAATGACAACGATTAAACCTTTTGATTTAATTTTTGTCTGAATTATTGAATAAGCATCAAAGTTATGAAGAACGAAAACGACATTCTCTCCAAATTAGGCAACGACCTTGGCATGAAAGTTCCCGAGGGGTATTTTGCCGACTTTACAAGTCGCATGGCAAAAGAGTTGCCCACTCAAGACTTTGAAAAAGAACAATCAGCAAAGGTCTTACCTCGTTCACGTTGGCAGCAGATACGTCCTTACATATATCTTGCTGCTATGTTCATGGGCATTTGGTGCATGATGAAAATGTTCAACTTAATGCAATCTCCTGACACAAACCTCTCAATCGAAAACAACCCTGTATTGATATCAGCAATTGACGATGACT
>CAZCEB010000158.1:0-4744 GCA_964497305.1 uncultured Muribaculaceae bacterium
CATTTTGTGCAAGTGCTTCACCTACAGCTTCAATTGAAGCGTCAAGAGCAGCTTTAGCATCAACTTTAGTCAAATTTGCTTTTTCAGCAATAGCGTTAATAAGCTCTGTTTTGTTCATAATTGTGTAAATTAATTAGATTTGGGTATTATTGTTGCAAATATAATAGTTAAATATCAAAAACTCACAAATATTATCAAAAAAAAATGCAAAAA
The DNA here is from genome assembly GCA_964497305.1 of uncultured Muribaculaceae bacterium. GTDB lineage: Bacteria > Bacteroidota > Bacteroidia > Bacteroidales > Muribaculaceae > RGIG4079. The sequence continues at coordinate 214 of CAZCEB010000158.1, forward strand.
AATTATATAAATCGCTCAATTAGTGCATTTAACAAGATATAACCATAGTTTTTATTAATTTTGTAGTTCAATTTATAATGATTTTAGAATATGACACAAAGAAACTCATTTTTTAGCAGCATACCACCAATTACAAAAAATCTCATAATTATAAATTTTATTGTTTGGCTTGCCACATTGGTATTATCATCCCGCACAGGATTTGATATCAAACGATTTGGGGCACTACACTATTTTGAAGCGTCAGATTTCAATCCGGTGCAATTAATCACCTACATGTTCATGCATGCCGATTTTACACACTTTTTCTTCAATATGTTTGCTCTATTCATGTTTGGGACTACGATAGAGCGCACATTGGGTCAAAAAAGATTTCTGTTTTATTATATATCTTGCGGATTAGGTGCCGCAATTATCCAAGAAATAACATGGTATTTCACATGGGAAAGCATCTTCACAATGCCATTAGCCAACCAAAACGGCATCAGCCTTGAAGAAATGTCGCAAGCCATTGCTCAAGCACAAGCAATGGGTTACAATATGCCATTCCTAAATCAACTGCTCACAGTGGGAGCCTCAGGGGCTGTTTATGGAATATTATTGGCATTTGGAATGATTTTCCCGAACCAACCAATATATATGATGTTTATACCTATACCCATCAAAGCCAAATATTTTGTAATAGGATATGGTGCAATTGAGTTACTCTATGGATTAAGTATGGCAAATGATGGTGTTGCTCACTTTGCCCACTTAGGAGGTATGTTGTTTGGGCTTTTAATGATAATATATTGGAAACGTAAAGGTATTATAAATGGCAACTATTATTGATACAATAAAACATAAATACAATACAGGCTCAATGTTGATTAAACTGATATTTATCAACATCGGTGTTTTTCTTGCTCTGCGCATAGGTGCAATTATTTGTACTTTCGGAGGATTCAATATTGATTATGCACTATTATACTGGATTGAATTACCCTCTTCTATCACAGAGCTATTAACACGCCCTTGGACTCTGATAACCTACATGTTTGCACAATTTGACATATTTCATATATTATTTAATATGTTATGGCTGTATTGGTTTGGAACAGTATTTTTACTGACTGAAAATGCCAAACAATTGGTTGCACTATATTTTTATGGTGGGATAACCGGAGCATTGGCATTCATCGGAGCATATAATACTTTCCCCTACTTTGCATATACCAACGGATGGCTAATAGGAGCATCGGCATCGGTAATAGCAATCGTTGTAGCAACTGCAATGCGACACCCTGATTATAAAATGCATTTGCTATTCTTTGGGGCAGTTTCATTGAAATGGATTGCCATAGCGACAATCGCTATTGACTTTTTAAGTATAAACGGCTCTAATGCCGGAGGACACATCGCTCACTTGGGTGGAGCTGCAATAGGCTTGATATATAGCATAATGCTTAATAAAGGGACCGACATTACTCGTCCATTTAACCGAGCAATAGACAATCTTGTCTCAGCATGGGAGAGTGTGAAATCATCTTTCAAAAAGCAGCCTAAGGCAAAAAAGTATAACCACAATTCAAAAAACGAATATCACTCAAATTCTCAACAAAATTCATCAACGACAAACGATAGAGAAATCCTCGATAATATTCTTGACAAAATAAAGAAATCGGGATATGCTTCATTATCCGATGATGAAAAAAAGAGATTGTTTGATGTTAGCCGACGCATAAAATGAAATCCGGAATAAAAAAAGCAGCTATTCGCATCGGGGTATTTTGCAATATCCTCATTGGATTATGTCTGATTTTTTCAGCCTATGCCGGTAACATTAATCCAGAAACGATAGCTATTGCCGGACTTGTCAATATGTCATTTCCAGGATGGATTATTTTAAACATCATCATCTTACTGATAGACTTGATATTCAAGCGTAAATTGTCATTTATTCCCATCGCATCTTTCTTGTTGTGTGCCGGACCTCTATTAAATTTCTGTCCATTTAACATTTTGGGATATAATATGAGCGAGAGTGAAAAACGACATTCTTTCACATTGCTCACCTACAACATCATGGAATATCTTGATCAAGAAAATATATTCCCCGATGGTACAAACCGCACAGTGAGTTATATACTTTCTGCCGATGCCGACATTGTGTGCTTGCAAGAGTGTGATTACTTCTCCCCTTTTCCAGGAGTACACACCACCAAAGAACAATTTGATTCACTAAAACAACGTTATCCCTATCGCAAAATTGAAGCCTCAGGACAAACGATATTATCAAAATACCCTTTTACCTCGATTGATTTAGGAGTAAGTGCCGATGACCGCCGAGATATGGCAGCCTATCTCGTTGAAATAGGAAATGAGATAATAACAATCTACAATTTGCATTTGCGCTCATTTGGATTAGATGACAATGACAAGGCTCTTTATAAAGATTTAACTCAACTAAAGGCCGATAATAATATAAAACGAGCCAAACGACAATTAGTCTCAAAAATTAATGATGCCGCAAAAATCAGAGCTCGACAAGCCCAATTATTGCGTGCGCATATAGATAAGACCGGAGGCAACATCATCGTGTGTGGAGACTTCAACGATGTTCCTAATTGCTATGCCATTCGCACCATCTGCGGAGACAAAATGCGTGATGCTTATGCCGAAAATGCATTCGGTCCAACAATAACCTACAATGCCAATCGTTTCTATTTTAGAATAGATCATGTTTTATATCAAGGTCGCTTGAATGCTATCGATATAAAAAGAAACAATCTAAGAAGTTCTGACCACTATGCATTATTAACGACATTCTTGTGGAACGAAAATTAACAAGCAAATAACTATAAACCATAAAATCACAGTGAAATTTATGAAACGTAATTTATTAACCCTCGCAACAGCGGCATGTGCCATAGTTGCACTTAACACATCCTGTTCAATGGATTCCAAATCACCAAATCCATTCATGGCTGAATATGCCACTCCCTACGAGATCCCTCCATTTGAGGAAATCACCTACGACCACTATCTTCCTGCATTTGAAGAAGGCATCAAACAACAAAAAGCTGAAATTCAAGCTATCGTAAGCAACCCTGAAACTCCTACTTTTGAAAATACAATCCTTGCAATGGACATGTCGGGGCAACTACTTGAAAAAGTAGCGATTGTATTCTTTGCACTAACAGAATCTAACTCATCTGATGAAATGATTTCAATCTCAGAAGTTGCGATGCCCATGTATTCACAACATTCCGACGAAATCATGATGAATGATTCTCTTTTCCAACGTGTAAAATATCTTTACGACCACATTGGAGAAATGAATTACAGCACAGCTCAAAAACGTGCCATCGAAGACACCTACAAATCATTTACTCGTAATGGTGCGCTCCTTGATGCTACACAAAAAGATGAGTTGATGAAACTAAATCTCGCATTAACAGATCTACACCTCAAGTACAACAAAAACATCCTTACAGCAACAAACGCATTTGAACTTGTTGTTGATGACTCGACTAAACTATCAGGTCTTCCTGCTTCAAATATCGCTGTTGCAGCTGAAGAAGCCACTAAACGCGGACACGAAGGCAAATGGGTGTTCACTCTACATGCTCCAAGTCGCCTACCATTATTACAATTTGCCGACAATCGCGACTTGCGCCAACAAATGTATGAGGGTTACATCACTCTTGCATCAAAAGATTCTACCGACAACAAGCCTCTCATCAAAGATATCGTAAAAAATCGTGTACTAAAAGCTCATTTGCTCGGATTTGATTCTTATGCCGACTACATGACCGACAATGTGATGGCAAAAACCGTTGCTAATGCTGAAAATCTTTTGATGAAAATATGGGGACCAGCCGTTAAACGTGTAAAAGAAGAGGTTGCTGAAATGCAAGCCATCGTTGATGCTGAAGGTGGAAACTTCAAAATTGCTCCATGGGACTATTACTATTATGCTGAAAAAGTACGCAAACAAAAATATGACCTTGACGAAAACGAAGTGCGTCAATACTTTGCATGCGACAGCGTGCTAAAAGGTGTGTTCCACATGGCAGAACGCTTGTATGGCATCACTTTCACAGAAATGCCTGATGCGCCTAAATATCACCCCGAAGTTAAAGTTTATGATGTTAAAGATGCTGCCGGCGAACACGTTGCTGTGTTTATGACTGACTATTTCCCTCGCGATTCAAAACGCCAAGGCGCATGGATGAGCGAGTTTAAAGGCGCATACATCAAAGATGATGGCACACAAGTGCGTCCTGTAATCTACAACGTTGGAAACTTCTCCAAACCCACAGCCGACACTCCATCACTTCTCACTCTTGACGAAGTGGAAACAATGTTCCACGAGTTTGGTCATGGCTTGCACGGCATGTTGACTCGCGCTCAATATAAATCTCAAGCCGGAACAAACGTTGACCGCGATTTTGTCGAACTCCCTTCACAAATCCACGAACATTGGGCAATGGAGCCGGAACTAATCAAATACTACGCTCATCACTACAAAACAGGTGAAGTGATGCCC
>CAZCEB010000159.1:0-4679 GCA_964497305.1 uncultured Muribaculaceae bacterium
CAGTATCACTATTTTTAGTGTCATCTCCACCATCATTTATTGTAGGAGTTCCTATTGTCAATACTCCTGACTCAAAGCAATTATTCAAAGGCACATATATATCATTGACATCAATAGCAATATCGCTACCAAATGATTTTACTTTCGCACAACAATATTCCTTTGTCGCTGTTTTAATTGCATTATCGATATAATAGCCAATATTATTGGGGAGTTCGTCTGAGCTTGATTTTTTGTTACTATCTTTTTCCTCTTTGATATTATAATTTACAATAAGCTCATCGACAGCTCGAGTAAATGCAACATAAGTCGCATTTAACTGATCGATAATTTCTGCTCTACGATTTTGCTTATACTGCTCACTAAAAGCTGTACCATCAAGATTTTTTTTGCTACTTTTTATAGGTATAAAAGGAGGGACAATTTCTTTATCAAAATCATCATATATGCCTGTAGTATCATACCATTTTATATCTTTCCCCTCAACCATCTGCCATGACGCAAATGGAATGTGCACGCATCTAAACTCCAATCCTTTTGATTTGTGAATGGTCATAACTTTGATTGCATCCATCGAATCAGGGAATGTAAGGCATGCTTTGTTTCCGGTAGCATCCCACCATTTCAAGAATGAATGAATATCTCCTGCTCCTTGAGCACAATAATCTACAACTACATCCTGAAACGCCGTAATATATATATTTTCATCAGAAAGAGCATTTTTGTGGACATATCGTGCAATTATGCGTTCAACTATTGATGGCAAACTCACACATTCCATATTCATCACTTCTTCGGCAAAATTCTCAATTGATATTGTCGATTTAAGCGAAGCAGTCAACGCCTCAGAAGGAGAATTACCATTATTTATAAAAAACTCATAACGATTAACCATGCGACTGATTTCTCGTTTTGTAGAATGTAATTTTTTCGATGATTTATCAGGCGTATCTATAAATCTTAATATGCTCACAATTAGTTTTACTGCATTAGAATTTCCAACAACCAATGCTTCATTTGAAAGGATATTAAAAGTCGGGAAATCGGGGTGAGATTTGGCATAATCAAGCAAAAAATCTATTGCTCGACGCCCCTCTGATCCTTTACGCACAAGAATTGCAATATCCGATGATTTATAACCCGATTGCAATTGTCGCTTAATCTCTTGTGCCATTAATTCCAATGAACTATTTTCAAACTCATTTTTCTCGCCTGATAAGGCTGTAAATTTCACATATCCGCGATGAGTCTTGCGTTTCGGAGCAACCTGCTGAGTTGCATTATGGTATAGCTGTTCTAATCCTGAATTCTCAGCAATAGCTGTAAACAAAATGTTATTAAATTTCACCACATCAGATGAACTGCGCCAATTGGTATTCCCAGATATATTATTACCTTTCTCCTGATAACTCCGAGAAAATTGTTGTCCCACCTGCTCTCGTAATAATGAAGGATCGGAATTTCTAAATCGGTATATACATTGCTTTTCATCTCCAATAATTAGATTATCATTATCGTGAGACAAACTTTCTGAAACAAGTGGAGATAAATTTTGCCACTGCATGCGCGATGTATCTTGAAACTCATCGATGAGAAAATGTTTTAAATTTACACCCACTCGTTCATATATAAATGGCAGTTCTTCCTCGCTGATAATGCGTTGCAAAATATCATTTGTATCAGATAATAATATCAAATTATTATCTTTTCGATACTCATCAATTTTCTTTGCAATATTACCAAGCAATCCAAGTATATAAATGTTATTTTGCGTTAGTTTATATAAATCTATTCGAGGTATTCCTTCAACCATTGCCTCCAATGCATCAATATAAGCCTCTTCTATCGCTTGAGGAATCACTCCGTCTCCGGAGTAAGCCTTCATGTAAAGATTTGTTCTTTTATCTTGATTAGTTACTGCCTTAACTATAGATTGACCTAATTTGTCCGGCTGTTTTCCTGAAGCCCATGCCAACAATGCACCACGCACATTGCTATTCAAACATTCTTGGGGTGTTAATCCTATGCTATCAAGCATATTCACCACCTTAAGAGATTTTTCTATTATATCTTTCTTAATATCTTTTATTCTCATGGCCAATTGCTCTTCAAAAGCAATTATTTTTGACTCCGATTCTATATATTTAAGCATTAATACAGAGTTTAATTTAAACTCTTCATCACACATTTTTTTGACAAAAGAAACTATGCTTTCATAAAAGTCAGATGAACGATTAAACATATTGAATCCTCCACCTTCTTCAATGACATTAAGCATATATTTCTTCAACCAATATATTAGTTTAAGTTGATTTGATTCAGCATTCTCACCTGAGGCATCAGCTTGATTTATAGAAGCCAACATTTCATTGGTTCCCATCTCTACTGCATATTCATCATCTAATTCGACCTCATAATTTCCTGTCAGTTCAGCTTCTCGAGCAAACACGCGCAACACATTCTGAAAAAACGAGTCAATAGTGCTTATATTAAAGAAATTAAAATCAAACAATAGTTCTTGTAATGCTTTTTCGGCTGTTTGTTTCAATTCTTCATGGCTACAACCAAATTCATCAATAAGTCTATCTAAATATGGACTTTCGTTGCCATCATATACAGTTTCAATCTCTGCAAGAACGGCAAGTTCTTGCACAATGCGACGTTTCATCTCGGCAGTAGCCTTGTTTGTAAACGTTATGGCAAGGATTGAGCGATGACAATCCTTACCGGTTTTATTTAACCGATACAACCCTTTTTCATCTTTGCTTCCCAATAATAATTTTATATACTCATAGGTCAGCGTAAATGTTTTTCCAGATCCGGCTGATGCCTTATAAACCGTCAGCATATATAAATTATATTATTCGTGCTTTATATCCTGCTTTAACAAGAAAGTCAAGGACATCTTTACGTCGATCTCCTTGTATCAAAATTTCACCCCCTCGAGATGAGCCTCCGGTGCCAAGACAAGATTTCATCGCACTTGCTATTTCTGAAACGGCAGCATCATCAAGAACAAATCCTGATACAATCGTTGCCATCTTCCCTGCTCGACCTTTTTTCTCTAAAATTATATCCAATCGTGGTTGTTCAGGGAGAGAAGTCTCCTCGTTTTCAATTATTTCGTTTCCCTCTGGCAAATCAGGGTTAGAGTTTAAAAATGCCTGCAAACTTGATTGCCAATCTCCTTTATTCATGGTTTTCAATTTTTCTCAGTATTTATAACTATTACAGCCCTCAATTGAGGGCTGTAACAAAGATATAATTAATCGGCGATGTATCCAAATGAGCGAAGTTTATTTTCTCGATTTCTCCAATTCGGCTCAACTTTTACAAACATTTCGAGAAATACTCGTTTTCCAAAGAATGTTTCAATATCCTTGCGAGCATCAACTCCTATACGCTTCAGCATCGAGCCGCCCCGACCAATAATTATGCCTTTTTGGCTATCACGCTCAACATAAATGACTGCCATTATGTGTATTGAGTTATCGGTTTCATCAAATTTTTCAACTATAACCTCAGTTGAATATGGCACCTCTTTATCGTAATTTAGCAATATTTTTTCACGTATTATCTCTGTTACAAAAAATCTCGCCGGTTTATCAGTCAATGCATCTTTCCCAAAGTAGGGGGGAGAATCAGGCAACAATTCCACTATGCGAGACATCAAATTTGTTACATTGAAGTGTTCTTTAGCTGAAGTTGGATAAATCTCTGCATTAGGCAACAATTCCTTCCATCGCATAACAATTTGCACAAGATCAGATTGCCCTTTTAATAAATCGATTTTATTTATCACAAGTAACACAGGAATATTTCCTTTTGCAACTTTTTTCAAGAAAGTCTCATTTTTTGTCGGATCTTCTATCACATCTGTTACATAAAGCAATATGTCGGCATCAACAAGCGCACCTTCAGAGTATCCCAACATGCTTTCTTGTAATTTGTATTTTGGAGACAATACCCCGGGAGTATCTGAAAACACAATCTGATATTCAGGTGCATTAACTATTCCCATTATACGATGGCGTGTCGTCTGAGCTTTAGCTGTTATTATACTCACTCGTTCACCCACCAAATCATTCATGAGTGTTGATTTCCCTACATTGGGATTTCCAACGATATTCACAAACCCTGCCTTGTGATTTTCTATCATAGTGTTTTTATCTTAGTAATAAAACAAAATAGCACCCGCAATAAACAGATGCTACTTATTGTTATTCATTATTTATTTGGTCATTTAAATATCCCAAATAACATACATAGCTCCCCATGTAAAACCTGCTCCGAAAGCAGTTAATATCATACGGTCGCCCTTTTTGATTTTGTCCTTATACTCATCTATACACAATGGAATAGAAGCGGCACTCGTATTTCCATAATGTTCTATATTCACAAGGACTTTAGATGAGTCAATTCCTGAACGACCGGCAACTGCTTCTATAATGCGAAGATTTGCTTGATGAGGGACAAACCAATCAACATCATCCATAGTCAATCCATTGCGACTGGCTACATCTATTGATGACTCGAGCATATTTGTTACCGCATGTTTATACACATTGCGACCATCTTGGAATATATAATGCTCCGATGCATCAACTGTTTCATGAGATGCCGGTTTTACAGAGCCACCTGCTTTCATCAATAGATTGGGCAGGCCTTCTCCATTGACA
>CAZCEB010000160.1:0-4654 GCA_964497305.1 uncultured Muribaculaceae bacterium
CATTCTGATGATTTCCTCTTTGGAGTAGTATTTTTCAAGTTTGATGGCAATCATCCACTCAATGGGTTTCTGCATTGCACGATCAAACAATCCATTTGATGGTGGCGAGTAAAGCTGTTTGGCGAGCTGTTGAGTGATTGTAGAGCCACCACCGGCATTTTTTTGTTGAAGAATCAGCGTTTTAACAATCACGCGAAACATTGCCCGTAAGTCGATGCCTGAATGTTCATGGAAACGGACATCTTCAGTCGCAATCAATGCATCGATAACGTGTTGTGAGACATCGTCAAGGTCGACATACACGCGGTTGCCTGTGTTGCGGAAATATCGTCCTAATTCAGGACCGTCGGCGGCATAAACGACTGATGCATATTTATCTTTTGGATTTTTTAAATCTTCAATAGGGGGCATGTTGCCAAAGAATCCATTGAAAGCCCCATTGTAGATGAGACACAATGTGATAAATCCCAATATGATTGCGCTGAAGAATGTTATCCACATCCAGCGTATGATTTTTTTTGTTATTGGTTTGCGAGTGTTTTTCTCGCCCGATTTCTTTTTATCGTTAGTCATAGGTTGGTCTATTATCTTGCAGGGTATATTACCGCATTATATTAATTAGACAAAGATAATCTCTTTCAAAGAATTATGCAACAGAATTACAATCTCTTAAAGTTGTAGAATTGTTTGGTAAACTAAATTAACTGAAAAGAGAATTATTTAATTTGCAATTACACTCAATTTGCTTTACCTTTGTGCCAAAATATCGAAATAGAGCCTATTATGAAAAAATATATTGTAAGCCTTGTTGTTTTGATGTCAATAATGTGTTCTGTAACGTTGAATGCTCAACTGCGTTATGGACCGATGGCAGGGATTAATTTTACTGATTTGAAATTTAAACAGGATATAGTTACAATTGATCCCGAGACAGGTGCATCGGTGGGGGTTGTTGGAGAAAAAATATTCCCCGGTATAGGCTTCGGTATTGACTTAGGCGCGTTTTACTCAATGAAGGGAGCAACAATTCATCTTGGAGAAAAGAAGATATGGGCATCTGATGGATTTGGAACAGAACGATGCTATCTTCATTATCTTGAAATTCCTATTAATTTGCGATTTAAATATACTCGTTTGAATGGGTTTGAAGATTATTGTGCGCCATTTGTTTTTGCTGGTCCTTCATTCTCGTTTTTGATGGCAAAAAGCGATATAAAAGCATTGGAATATCCATTTGGAGAGATCAGCCTTTCGCTTGGTGTCGGAATTGAAATCTTGCGTCATTGGCAAATTTCATACAGCTATAATTGGGGAACAACCTATGCGCTTAAAACGCGTAAACTTAAAGATTATAGTGCGAAAAATCGCACATGGAGCATACGTTTAGCTTATCTGTTCTAAGCTAAAGGCTATCATAAGGGGGGATGTCTTGAAGAAAATGATATGTGTGATTGTCGTAATCAATGCGACAACAGTAATGTTTCATCCCATTTGAGACAATGAGATATTGTGCTTTAAGCACCATGTTATAGCGCACGATTTGGTCAAAAACTTTTTGTGTAATTTCAACACTTTCGGCTTTATATTCAATGATAACAAGTGGCTTGCCGGTTTTGTCAAATACGACAGTATCGCAACGGCGTTTGGTATTATTCAACGATATGGCGATTTCATTTGCCATCAAGGATGCCGGATAGTTTTTGTGCTGAATCAAAAATGCAATAAAATGCTGTCTCACCCATTCTTCGGGAGTGAGAGCAACAAATTTGTGGCGAAGACAATCAAAAATTTGGTCGCCATCAGTAGTTCGTTTTATTTGATAGTCGTATGTAGGTAGATTGAGTTGCACTAAATTTTGGACAGCGTTTATATTTTGTGTAAATTTACAAAAAATATTCATTATCACAATTGAAAACATGGCAACTCCCGGTAATGCAGTAACTTTTGATGGTCTCAAGGCTCAATTGGCAAAACGTGAATATGCGCCCATATATCTTCTTCATGGGGAAGAGGGCTATTTTATTGATGCTTTGGTTAAAGAATTTGAGGAAATTTTGCCACCTGAGGAGAGGGATTTCAATCTATATACGATGTATGCTCCGCAGGTGAGTGCCGATGATGTGATGGATGCTTGCCGTCGTTATCCGATGATGTCGGAATATCAAGTTGTGATATTGAAAGAGGCTCAATCGGTGAGAGCCGATTATGTCAATCGGTTACATTTATATGCTTCCAATCCTTCAGCAACGACTATATTGGTGATTTGTTGTCGAGGCTCGCAAGTGAAAGCAAAGGATTTATTTGCTGAGATGAAGAAAAATGGAGGAGTGGTGTTTGAGTCAAAGAAAATAGATGATCGTAATATAGGAAATGTCATCAGCTCGTTTATAAAAAATAAAGGGTTGAATATAGAGCCGAAAGGGTTGGCTATGTTGCGTGATTATGTGGGTGCCGATTTATCACGATTATATAATGAGATTGATAAATTGACAGTTGTGCTGGGGGAAGGTGCTACCGTAACTCCTGAATGTATAGAACGTAATATTGGAGTCAGCAAGGATTATAACAATTTTGAGTTGATTGATGCTATTGCTCAAAAGGATTCTTTAAAGATGTATAGCATAGTCGAGTATTTTAGAGCTAATTCAAAAAATAACCCGACAGTAATGACAATAACTACAATATTCAATTTCTTTTCAAATCTATTATTATTACATTTTTTGAAAGAGAAGAGCGATAGTGCAATGATGGCAGAATTGGGATTTAAGTGGCCCATTCAATTAAGAAGCTATAAACCGGCATTAAGAAATTATAATGCATATAAGACTATTGAAATAATTTCGGCAATACGGGATTTTGATGCCAAAAGTAAAGGTATTGGCAGTCGTCAAAATGAGTATGATTTATTGAAAGACTTGATGTTTAAGATTTTGACCGTTCAAGGAAATATTTCTATTTAAAGCAGTACATATATCCAAGACTCACTAATATTGATGTGCTGCGTGATGCAGAGAATGTGTCTTTTTTCTTGTCGGGGTAGATGCTGCCTAAACCAAAATAGTAACGTCCTTCAATAATTATTGAGTGGCGTTTTTTTATGATATATTCAATTCCCAATCCTCCGGAAATTCCATAGTCAAATTTGTTTTTGACATCGGTATATAGCTGTTCAGTCATCCTATTGGCAGGGAAATTAGGGACTGATGCAGGGTTTTTGTAATCAAAGTTGGCTGTTGCTTTATCTCCTATTAGGAAACCAATTTCGGGACCGAGGTTTACAAACCCTTTGAATTTTTCACTACCGAAATATATGTGAGTGAGCAATGGGATTTGGAAATATGTGAGTTGACGTTTATAAGAGAACGGATGCTCCTCAAAATCTTCTTGCCACCCACGTTGTTCAATGTTAAGTTCTGCAATCAAACCGAAATAATTTTCTTCGGTATATTTAATCGAAACACCTGCCATATATCCCTGGATCATTGATTGTTTCACGTCGGGAGAAAATGACATTTGTGATAGTGTCGCCCCGGCTTTACCCCCAATTGAAATTTTAGGAGTGTAATATCTTTGCGCTGAAGCTGCAAGTGAGAAAAATAGTGTAACAAGTACTATTATGGTTGTCTTTTTCATTATTTCTATTCTAAAAGTATTTTGTCGATAGTTCCGTCAGGGTGAAATTTAATAATATATAGAGTGTTGTTTATATATCCGGCATTATTGGGCGTTTTAATGAAATTATATCCATGTTGTATTCCTTTATAGGAAAATGTGGTTTCAAAATTCCCATTGTTTTGACTGATCGATTGGAAAATATATTTTCCTGTATCATACCCCAATGTGCCTTGAGATGGTACTGCTTCAATCATTTCATCATTATACCATTTATCGTAATTTTGATGTAATTTTTTTGAATGATAGTCATTTACATCGTTATAAAAACGGCTATATATGGTTGCATTGAGGTTTGTCATGCGATCTTTTGTTTTGCCTGTAAATGTGGTCCATTCGGGATATCCAAAAAGATTTATGTTTTCAGGGGAGTTGACAGAATCACGAAATTGAGTTATTGCAGTCATAACACTTGCCAATTCGCTTCGACTGCCTGATGTAAGAACAAAAATATATTTTGTGGAATCATTCAATTCCGAAAGGTCTTTGTCATCTAATGTGCCGGCAAACGGAATTTCGATGTGGGAAACATGAGAAGAGTCAAGTTGGGTTTTTAGCGCAGTTATGAAAGAGGTTTTATCGCTTCGTCGTTCTTTGTTTCGTAGAAAAACGGGTGTATAATTGTTATATGTGGCAATAAAATATTTTATCGCTTTATCATACATCTTGTCATGAGGGATATTGGCTTGTAATACATTAGAATTAGTCTCATGCAGAGTGTTTTTTACGTCAAAAATGTTTAATACATAGCAATTATGCTCGATGGCAAAATCGCTGATAGCTTTTATTTGCTGATTATTGTTTGGCGCAATTATAATATCAATCTCTTTTAATTCTTGTTTATTTAAAATTGATTTTACTACGTCAAGACTATCGGCTGTGTCGTAGGCATATATATTAATCGGATTTTCATCATTTTTATGTTCATCTACCGCAATGAGAAATCCTTTATAGAATTCGGTATATAACAATGCTTGTTTTG
>CAZCEB010000161.1:0-4617 GCA_964497305.1 uncultured Muribaculaceae bacterium
GTATATATAAAGTGACGGATGGAGTATGTAATACAAAATATGATTGGAAAAATAGTGGTATAGTATCTATACTTAATAATTATGCATGTGTTGCTTCAGCAATAACTTTTGACAAAAATAATAATTTGTGGGCATTGCAATTAGTAACAAATGGTAAACCTGTATTACAAATGTTGCCTGCTGCAGCTAGAAAGAAAGAAACACCTGTAGCAAGCGATTGGAAACAAGTATCTTTAGAAGATTTTGTAGGCAGTAAAGATAATAGAATATTGGCTTGTAAAAAATCAAATATGTTTGTATTATCTAATGCATATGGTAAAGTTATAGGTTATGATACAAAAGGTACTTATGAAAATACATCAGATGATACATATATGGTTTGGAGTAAATTTATAGATCAAGATGGTAAAAATTTTGATCCTATTCATATATGTGCTATTGTAGAAGATCATAATGGGAAAATATGGATTGGTACTGATAATGGGGTAATAGAAATACCTAAACCATCAGAACTAACAAATGAAACGATGACAATAAATCGAATAAAAGTTCCACGTAATGATGGTACACAATTGGCTGATTATTTGTTAGAAACATTATATGTAACATCAATAGCAGTAGATGGAACAAATAAAAAGTGGATTGGAACATTAACATCAGGTGTTTATTTAGTAAGTGAAAATGGTGATGAAATATTGGAACATTTTACAGTTGAAAATAGTTCTTTACCTTCAAATACTGTGTATTCATTAGTTTGTGATCCAAATAGTAGTTCTGTATTTATAGGAACAGATGTAGGACTTGTTGAATATAGCAGTTCTACAGCTCCGGCTTCTAATGATTATTCAAATGTCTATGCTTATCCAAATCCTGTTCGTCCTGATTATACAGGTTGGATTACTATAAAAGGTTTGATGGATAATTCTCTTGTTAAAATAGCTGATGCCATGGGTAATGTATTTTATAGTACTGTTTCTGAAGGAGGAATGGTAACATGGGATGGCTGTAATATCGATGGACAGAGAGTAAAATCAGGAGTATATTATGTTTTTGCTTCTCAGAGTGAAGAAGGAGGCAGTAGTTCAGGGGCTGTAACAAAAATTCTTGTAGTAAATTAATATTCAATGAATTTGCTTCGAAATGGGAGTAGGTTTAAAATATATTGATGAAGAGGATAAGTGTTACGGAATAGCCGGTATGGCAGTAGCAATGATGGTATTTGATGGAGAAAATATGTTATCATCTGTCTCCTTAGATGCGTCAGCCAATAAATCTATTGAATTTACATCGGATTTTTATTTTTCGGGCAATCCTCGTTTATCGGCTAAATTTGCTTGGAATAAAATACTTGAGCATTATCAATTATCTATAGGAATGCTCATAGCTAATCTCATGTGCCGTAACATTGTTTTACGACAATCGCAAGTGAGCAAAGAACTTAAAAGTTTAGCATATAAATATGTTTTGGAAGAGGGACAGAAAGAGTGTTCATTAGAAAATGATGAAATAAAAGCATTGTTTAATAAAAGTTATAATTATTTATATAACGTTTTCAATCATTCTGGAGTTCAAAATGTAATCTTTGAGTTCACATCAAAATTACAGCAACAAAGAAATTTATCTCAAAAAGAAATAATAGATAATCTACAAGCATTAGGTATGCTATAATAGATTTTGATGCATTTTTTTTAAAATGAGGGGAGCTTCTGTACCCATATTGAAGATAAGATCAAGAATACTAAGATTTGGAATGAAACCATGTGATGCGTGTCGCACTTGATAATATTCTACCGGAGTTATGTTTTTAAATTCGTAACTCCGGTAATCTTTTATATCTTCAGAATTAGATAAATTTTCTGTTGAGTATGATATTTTGCTTTCAATGCCTAAAATATTGCGTATAATAGCATCAATATCACAATCAAGTTCCATGAGAAATTCATTATTATTTTCTTTTGCTCGGTGTTTAAAAAAAGGCAAAAAACGATCAATATAGAATTCAAAGAATGGGGTGCGCCCATAGGCCGATTCTAAAGCCACACGATGAATGTTCCACCATTCGCCATGTGTTGATACCTTTATGTTATTCCATGACGTCTCGTGGCTTTTAAATGGCTTTTCTATAGGGACTGTTAATTGTAATTTACCATGAGTATCGGCAATAGTACAGCGATGAGTAAATTTTTTACGTTTGTCAAAGCGCCAATATCTATCAATTACTACATTTCCAAATGATGCCATAGAGGCATAATAGTCAATGCTCCCGAAATATACAGGAGGAAGTATTATTGTTTTATCAGGATAGATTATTAATGGCGATGACATTATTTATCTGGATTTGCACCTGTAAAAATTCTATTCCATCTAATACCCCCATTAAACAATCCTTTATCTTTGTCAAAAGAGATAAGAATAAACATGGGTTTACCTACTATGTGGTCTTCCGGCACAAATCCCCAAAAACGAGAGTCAAGAGAATTGTGACGATTATCCCCCATCATAAAATAGTAGTCCATTTTGAATGTGTACTCTTTTGCCGGTTTGCCATCAATATACACGTCATTTCCGCGTAATTCTGCATTATTGAATTCGTAGTTACGAATACAACGACCATATAAAGCCCAAGTGCTGTCATTTAATTCAATAGTTTCTCCTTTCTTGGGAATCCATATTGGTCCATAGTTATCTTGTGTCCAACCCCATTGCTTTGCATAATCCATTGGATATAAAAATTCGTCGGGTAGAGGTTGATATCTTTCTATAAATGCAATATCGGGATTTGATTTGAGTTTATTTACCATTTTTTGTGTTAGAGGAGCATAATAGATATCTCCAAAATCGCTAGTAACACCGCGATCATCCACACTCACTCCGAGGTCTTCCCATTCGGTTTCTGAAAAATTGCGATTTTTTAATTTGAAGAAATGATTAAATTGCACATTTTCAGGCTGCTTCATTTCATGACCATTATTATAAATAGTGCCATTGATGATTTCAAAAGTTTCACCTGGAAGTCCTACACAACGTTTTACATAATTTTCGCGACGATCAACAGGTCGATATATTATTTCTCCAAAATCCTTTTCGTTGGCTTTAATGAAATTACGTCCAAATTGTTTTACAAGGCTATAATAATCAGGGTTTTGTATTTTAACAGTTACGGTGTCCCCTGCAGGGAAATTGAATACAACAATATCATTTAATTCTACATTGCCCCACCCTTTCAAGCGATGATATTCCCATTGAGGATAGTCAAGATAGCTCTTTGTATTAATGATGGGGAATGTGTTTTGTACAAGAGGAAAATGAATAGGTGTCATCGGTACACGAGGTCCGTAAGCCATCTTGTTAACCCAAAGATAATCTCCCACAAGCAGAGATTTTTCAAGTGATGATGATGGGATTTGATAATTTTGACCAACGAATGTGAACACAAAATATACTAAGACAAGAGCGTATGCGATGGCATCAACCCAACTCATAACACTTTTGACCATTTTATTTTTACTCTTTTTCCACCATGTCAAAGGTATATATCCTGTGATATAAATGTCAAACAGCAAGAAAAAGAATATGGATACCCACCAACTGCCGAGCCATGCTACCCATGCAAAGAAAATAAGTGATACGATGCCAAATCTTATCCAACGAGTTTTCTTTACTTCGCTAATGCGACGGTTGAAATCTGTTTTAAAGTCAAATTTATCTTGTGTCATACTTAATTATCTTGGATTAATTCTTTCATCATTTCTTTCATTGTTAAGAAGCCTTTACGAGAAGCCACCCACTCTGCTGCTACAACTGCACCAAGAGCAAATCCCTCACGACTCTTTGCACAATGCTCTATTGTAATAGTATCCACATAACTATCCCAACTGATAATGTGTGTTCCAGGAACTTCTCCTTCACGTTCATGTTTTATCAACAATTCATTGGTAGAATGCTTTTCTTCTGTCCAATTATCAATGCGATCAACGTTTTCTATAATGCCTTCAGCGAGAGTAATTGCAGTTCCACTTGGGTGATCGAGTTTATGTATATGGTGTATTTCTTTCATTTCAGGAGTATAACCATTAAACTTGTTCATGAGTTTACCCAAGTGAGCATTTAACTCAAAAAACAGATTTACTCCGAGACTGAAATTTGATGTCCAAAAGAAAGTTGCTCCGTCATTATCACACATAGATTTTATTTCATCCATGCGAGCTGTCCATCCTGTGCTTCCTGAAACAACTTTAACACCTTGAGCGAAAGATTTTTTATAATTATCAACAGCGGTAGCCGGAGTTGTGAACTCGATAGCCACATCGGCACTACGAAAATCATCACTATCAAAATCGTTTTGGTTGTTAATGTCTATGATGCTTACAATTTCGTGTCCACGATTGCGGGCAATGCGTTCGATGGTTTTTCCCATCTTGCCATATCCTATAAGTGCTATTTTCATTCTTAATCAATTATTTCTACAAAAATAGACAAAAATATCGTTATCTTTGCTAATTAAATCATGTAAATTAGTATTGATAATGGCTAATAGAAATTTGAATAAAGCAAAAGGAGCTAAGAAAGATGAATTTTATACACAACTTGAAGATATAAATAACGAGTTGCGTCATT
>CAZCEB010000162.1:0-4593 GCA_964497305.1 uncultured Muribaculaceae bacterium
TCTCGTCTTAAGCGTTGAAACAATTATACACTCCAATTCTTGTGTTACTTTAGGTCGTTCATCGAGAGAATATCCGATTTGTTCTCCTGACTGTGTCCATACTACAAATTCATAGGAATCTACCGATGCTTTAATCTGGAATACAGATAACTGTATTAACCATATAAGAATATAAATTTTTTTCATTATTGGTTGATTTTTTAATTTTCAACAAAAATATAAATCAATAATGAATAACTACCCCCCCCCGATTAAAAAATGTTAATTTTAACTTATTTTTCTTATTACACGGATTTTTCCTGAAATCATCGCTCTTGACAAAGGCAAACGTAAAAAAAATGTTTTTGTTTTATAATATCATGCTTTACTACAAAAAAACAAAGCCTGCATGACTGTATTTAGTCATGCAGGCCTTATAACAATATATCTTCTTGTTTACAACCCGAAACTGAGGGTGGTGTAGTAGCGCAAGTGCCCTCCGGCTCCATATACAGGTTTAAATTCAAGCGAGACGTATCCGTTGTCATATCCAAACCACGTTGCAATATATCCATTATTTACTGCTTGGTAATTAACCGGAGCTCCATAACGTGTTACAAATGTTGAATATATTTGATTATATCGGGTGCGGTCGTAATAATTAGTCGAATAAGAGAATTGAGAGCCTATTAAACCATTTGTACCATAATACAACGTTGCATCAGGCCACAAAAAAGACATTTCATTTACATTGCGCAAATAAACTACATCACCGGTATATCCATCTACAACATAACCCCTATTCTGCAAATAATTCAATGATATATTTATAGTTGTTCCAAATGTTATTCCAAGAATACCATGAACTACCGGACAACCACGATGAGGGCGGAATGATGGAGGTGGCACAGGGCGATGATAATGGCGCACCGGAGGACGATGAGGTTTTGCCATTGGGATGTGGCGAGGCTGGCGATTGTGGCGTTGATTGCTATAAGCAGGTCTTTGTCCCGGACGATTTACTTGTCCGTTTTGAGGTCTTCCTCCTTGATTATTATTTTGCGCTCCCCTATCAGGGCGTGAATTATTCTTTGATGGGGCATTACCTTGCCGTTGCGAACTATTATTTCCACGATTAGATTGCTGGCGACCTGCTGTGGATCGACGACCCGATGTAGTATTTTCTGTGCGATATGATCCACGAGAGCCTCTGCGTTCTTGAGCATCAACAACGGGAACTACCAATATCCCACACATGAATGCTATTGTTATACTTCTGATAAATCGTTTCATTTCAATCTCACATTTTATTAATTAGTACTTTTTTCTTATTGGAATGATTTTTCGACAAAAAGTTTAACTGCATCCTGTTTTTATTCCTAATTAGGCAATATTTTAGACTTTTTGACCAATTCAATCATTTAAAAGCAGAAATAAAAAATTCACATTACAAATGTAGCTAATCATTCAAATATTTGCAATTATTCGCATCTTACACTAACTTTGCATTATCTTATACACATAATAATATATTATCATGAAACAATTAGATCGCATCTTAGCTGAAAAGTTACTAAAAATCAGTGCTATCAAGCTTCAACCAGAAAACCCATTCGTGTGGGCATCAGGCTGGAATTCACCAATATATACCGACAATCGCAAAACATTGTCATATCCCGATGTACGTAGTTTTATCAAAGTTGAACTATGTCGCATAATAATGGAAAATTTCCAAGACGTAGATGCTATTGCGGGTGTTGCTACCGGAGCTATTGCTCAAGGCGCTCTTGTTGCTGACACATTAGGATTACCCTATGTATATGTACGTTCTACACCTAAAGATCATGGTCTTGAAAACCTCATTGAAGGCAACCTAAAACCGGGACAAAAAGTTGTTGTAATCGAAGACCTCATCTCAACAGGTGGCAGCAGTCTTAAAGCAGTTGAAGCAATTCGTGCTGCAGGATGTGAAGTTGTGGGCATGGCGGCTATTTTCACTTATGGTTTCCCTATTGCTGTTGAAAAATTCAAAGAAGCAGGAGTTACATTATATACACTCAGCAACTATAATTCGATGCTTGAGGCCGCATTAGAAACCAACTATATCAAAGAAAAAGATATTGAAACATTAAAAGAATGGCGTAAAGATCCTTCGATCTGGGTTCCTAACAAATAATATTATTTTAATGGCAAAATATTCAAGCAAGCCCATAATAATTCAGGCGTCAGCTGATGAAACATTCCAACGCTTGATAAATATATCGGCATTTCAAGAAAGGATTAATTCTATTCCTGAAGAGCAAAAAAAACAGATTGGTGATTTGAAATTTACCGAAGACTCAATCACGTTAAACACACCCCAAGTGGGTGAAATCCAATTTAACGTAATTGAACGCACTGCTCCATCTCGTCTTGTGTTTTCGGCAGCGAAATCACCGGTACCATTGACTTTAGCAGTCAATCTATCGGAAAAGTCCTCTTCTGAGACAGAAATCACAAGTGTAATTGATGTTGAAATTCCTGCAATGTTGCGACCATTGATTGGGAGCAAAATGCAAGAGGCAGCAGAAAAATTCAACGAGCTCATTCTCACTATCTGCAATAAATAATACTCCGAATGGCATCTAAACTTTGGGAAAAAAGCGTAACCGTCGATCATGACGTTGAGACATATACCGTTGGCCGAGACCGCGAAATGGACTTATATCTTGCGCCTTACGATATACTCGGCTCAATGGCCCACATCACAATGCTTCAAACAATAGATCTATTAACTAAAGATGAATTAGATTCTTTATTGACTGAACTCCGAGAAATATACAAAATTGCAGAAAGTGGCAATTTTATTATCGAAGAAGGCATTGAAGATGTTCATTCCCAAGTTGAATTAATGCTCACTCGTCGATTGGGCGATGTCGGGAAAAAAATTCATTCAGGACGTTCTCGCAACGACCAAGTGCTTGTTGACCTCAAATTATTCATTCGCTCTCGCATCGAAGATTTAACTAAGGCAATAACTACATTATTTGACACTCTCATCTCTCAAAGCAATAAATACAAAGAAGTATTGCTACCCGGATACACTCATCTACAGGTAGCAATGCCATCTTCATTCGGATTATGGTTTGGTGCTTATGCCGAATCGCTTGTCGATGACCTCACAGTATTACGTGCCGCCTATGAGATTACAAATCGCAATCCACTTGGTTCTGCCGCCGGATATGGCAACTCATTCCCTTTAAATCGCACAATGACTACATCACTCCTTGGATTTGAATCTATGGATTACAATGTAGTCTATGCACAAATGGGAAGAGGGAAAACCGAGCGCATCGTATCTCAAGCAATTGCCAATATTGCCGCAACAATATCAAAACTTGCATTTGACGCATGCATGTTCAATTCACAAAACTTCGGCTTCATCAAACTACCCGATGAATACACAACAGGCTCATCAATAATGCCTCATAAGAAAAACCCCGATGTATTTGAATTAACACGATCCAAATGCAACAAATTGCAAGCCCTACCTTATGAAATTACGTTAATAACCAACAATTTACCCTCAGGCTATTTCAGAGATTTACAATTAATCAAAGAAAATTTCTTACCGGCATTTGACGAAATCATATCAATACTTAACATGGTCAATTCTATGGTTTCTCAAATAAAAGTAAATGACAAAATCCTTGAGGACAAAAGATATGAATTAATGTTCTCAGTCGAAGAAGTTAATCGATTGGCATTAGAAGGTGTCCCTTTCAGAGACGCATATAAACAAGTAGGATTGGCTATTGAACGTGGAGAATTCACGCCATCAGATAAAGTCAATCACACTCACGAAGGCTCTATCGGAAATCTATGCAATGATAAAATCAAAGAATTATTCTATTCAACATTAGAAAAATTTAATTTTGATACATATCACAAGGCTTTTGACAAATTATTAAAGCAATGAAACGCAACAAAAATTTTATAATAAAAGCCTTCTTTTCGTTATTGATAGTTTTTGTAACTATCTCATGTGAAAGCGTTAATGATGAGCGCATTCCTCCCATCTCTGTTTACATCGACCTCTCCAATCAGGCTATTTGGGATTCTTATGGTGTTCATGGGTATGGACAGCACACTCGTTTTATTAAACAGGAACGTATTCCTGCCAATTTTCCATACTCAGCTTTGACATACACAGGATTTGGAGGTGTGTTACTCATATCAGGACGTGCCGGCGACGATTACAACTCCCCATTAGCCTATGATTTATCTTGTCCGGTAGAAGCTAAGAACAATATTAGATTATCCATAGACCCACAGACATTTGAAGCATATTGTCCAAAATGCCATTCTCGCTTTGATGTTTGCGAAAATAATGGAGCTCCCATTTCAGGCGAGGCACTTTCTCGCAATTATGGTTTACAACGTTACAAAGTAAATCCTGCACAAATGGGAGGATACATCATTACTCGTTAAATTTTAAGTTGGAATATTTTGCATATTCCGAATTTTCGTAATATCTTTGCATCGCATTTCGTCATAGCGCATGCTTGATGAATATAGGCTGCTCGAATGGTGGAATGGTAGACACGAAGGACTTAAAATCCTTTGGCCATTGCG
>CAZCEB010000163.1:0-4582 GCA_964497305.1 uncultured Muribaculaceae bacterium
ATGAGTTGAGTGCGGTTTATGGTGTAACTCATGGGGCCGGTCTTGCTGTGATTGTACCTGCGTGGTTGACATTTATGGTTGAGCATAACCCCGGCAAGGTAGCCCAATTTGCTCGTCGAGTGTGGGATGTTGTAGAGGATGATGATAAAAAAGCCGCTATTGAAGGGATAAAGAGATTGAAAGATTTCTATCGCTCAATAGGCATGCCTGTAACTTTAAAGGAACTCGGAGTAGAAAATCCCGATATAGAGTTGCTTGTAAAGAAGTTACATGAAAACAAGGGTGAAGTGATAGGGGGATACTATCGACTAACATCAAAAGAAACAACTGAAATTTATAAATTAGCGTTATAATTTAGATAAGAAATGTGTGTTTAAGGGAAATCTCACAGCCGAGGTTTTCCTTAAATTCACATAAACCATAATTGGGAATCCCATTTTCGGTTGATGGTCCTATATCAAGAATTGAAGTGCCACAATTGTTGTAATGTTCAAAGATTTTATATGAGAGGTAGTTCATGGGTCTCATTTCGCTAAAACCTGGTTTGTCGCCCCAATATACTACTTGTGCAATACTATCTGTAACATGGAAAACTTGACCTGCTGCAATATCAATATCGTTTTTAGACACAACAAAGAAATCGGCTGGGATTATTTTAGATGTATTGATAACATCATTAAGAGTCATGCGTAAAGGATAACCACGACCTTCTCTATTTGCTTTAATGACAGAGTAGGCACGCGCTATGTCTTCGTCGTTATTAGAATTAAGCTGTGTAAATTCAAACCCCTGGTTTTGAGCATTGTGTAAATTCTTGCGTGCATTGCGAGATATATAGGTCTCGTATTGTTTAAAACGAGAGATATCATAGTGATAATTTAGGTCGATGTACTGAGGCATCACACCCATACGCATTAATGCATTTATTATCTTGGCATTTATTGATGTGCCGTATATTGGTGGAGGTGTTGTTAGTTTGAGTTTTTTGTTTAACGACTGAGCGTATTTTATTAAAAGCGTTAGAGCTTCTTCGAGATATTCAATTTTGGGTTCTGTCGTGAATTCAAATCCCCCAAATGGAGCAGAAAAAGGAGAACATATCAAGTCAGAGTGTTCGCCAATAATTATTCCGAGTCTTGCTTTGGAGTCTTTGAATACAAGATAATGGACTTGCTCGCATTTATTGGCGTTTAGCTGTGAAAATGCCACGCTATTGTATATGTGAGTATGTTTGCTAAATGTTTCAGAATACTCTTTTGCGGTAACTATTAGAATTTCCATATATATTCTATTAATTTAAAACTCCTTTGCCCTCTCTGATAATTTCGGGAGAAGAGCTATCGGTGCAATCGATTATTGTTGATGGTGTTAGTTCGCCCTCACCTCCATCAATGATGAGTTCTGCTACGTCGTTGTATCTCATTGCGATATATTCCGGTTCACAACCCTCTTCAGGGTTATTCTCATCCCATTTTATGGATGTTGTGAGAATAGGGTTTCCCAATTTCTCGGAAAGAGTTATCGCTATTTTGTTATTGGGGATGCGAATGCCTACGGTTTTCCGCCCCTTAAAAACTTTAGGTAGAGATGTCGATGCAGGCAAAATAAAAGTGAATGCACCCGGGAGGTTTTCTCTCAAAAGTTGGTATGCTCGATTGTCAATGCGGGCATATTCTGAAGCCTGGGATATGCTGTGGCAAATAATGGATAAATTTGTTTTTTGCGGATTGATATTTTTTATGCGACAAATGCGCTCAATTGCATTGTTGTTTAAAGCATCACAGCCCAAAGCATATAGAGTATCAGTTGGGAAAATTATGATTCCGCCATTTTGTAAACAGTCGATGGCACTATCAATGTGTCGCTCATTTATGTTGGAGTCAAATATTTTGAGAATTTTCATGGCTTCAAAGTGCTAATTTAATAAGTTGATTAAATCCTCTGCATTGGGTAAGTAGTTTGCAATTTCTGATGGTAATTCTCTACTTAATTTATATGTTGCAACTCCCATAGGTTTTGAACTATCGCGAAACGCGAATTCTACAATTTTGCTTTTTTGAGAACGGCATAATATTATACCTATTGAGTGATTCTCATGAGGTAATTTTACGTATTCATCAAGAGCTGATAAATAAAAATTCATTTTACCAGCATATTCAGGTTTAAATTCACCTCTTTTTAATTCAATGGCAACAAGTGATTGCAATTTCCTATTATAAAATAGCAAATCAATAAAATATTCAGTATCATCGATAATTATTCGATATTGATTTCCTAAAAATGCAAAATCGTGTCCTAAGGCCATTATGAATTTTTTGATATTCAAAACAATTTCATTTTCCAATAGCCTTTCATCTAATTCATCAGGATCTTCAATGTTTATAAAATCGAGCAAATATTCATCCTTAAAAGATAAAATAGCATTTTCTCTAAATCGTTTGTCGGGAATAGCATTGTTAAAATTGTTTAGAGAAGATGAATTTTTGAGGTGTAGTTGTTCCTTTAAATGATATTTTAGCTTATCAACGCTCCAATATTCTAATGCGCATTGTCGGATATAGAATAGGCGTTCTTCGATGCTTGAAGTTTTTATGATTAGTTCATAATGATGGGTGAAAGAAACAGATAAAAATAATTCAAAATCTGTTGCTGATAATACGTCCGTTGTTAGCGGACGATTTGGCAATTCGTTCGAATTTAAGATATCGTCCGTTGTCAACGGACGATTTTCAAATATGTTATTCCAATTCTCATAAAATGTGCGCATTTTTTTGAGACTTGTTGCTGAAAATCCTCTTAACCCCGGAAGCTCAGACTGTAATTGCTTGGATATTACATCCAAGATGTTTTTACCCCATTGTTTAGTTCTGCTATTAATTGATATATATCTGCCAATATAATAATATAAAGATAATAATTCTTTGTTTACAGCTTTTGCTCCCTGATATCGACTGATTAATATTGCTTTCTTTATATATGCAACGGCTTCAGTATAATCATTTATTGTTGGGAAATGTTGTTTCATGGCTGATAGTGGTTTATTATGATGTTTTGGGCTTTGCAGTATTTCTCAAGAAGATTGCATGAAAGAGATATTGTATCGTCGGGGGATAACTCTTCTCCATATATGTTTATGCACATTAAAAGATGTTGAGTTTCTACTGAGAGTTTTGTGCGTTCAACATCGCTTGTTGGCGTTCCTATGCCTCCGATGTTATCGCGATAGACAGGTAAATTCTCAATGTTTAGCAGTCCTCTGCCTATGGCATCAAATTCCTCGTTATTGTTGCCTGCGCCTAAACTCAAGATATCTCCATCGATTTTGTCGGCATCAAATCCACCAATTGAATAGCCTGATCGCATAGAGATTAGATTAATAATATCAACAAGGGTGTTAATGCGATATAGCTCCATTCCTTTTACTGCACGTCGGCATAATGCTTCGCTTGATGGGCGATAACGATTAGGTTCTTTGCCGAGATTTTTATAGGCCTG
Source organism: uncultured Muribaculaceae bacterium (assembly GCA_964497305.1). Classification (GTDB taxonomy): domain Bacteria; phylum Bacteroidota; class Bacteroidia; order Bacteroidales; family Muribaculaceae; genus RGIG4079. Next base: position 3,496 of record CAZCEB010000163.1, read on the forward strand.
TCGGGTGGCAGCTATTCCGGGTCGTTTATTTATGTCAGAAATCGCATATTGAGAAGAAATGCGCGATGCTTCATCGGTTAGCTCTGTCCAAAATTCATCGGGAGTTTCACTATTTATAACATCGGCTTCAATAGTTATTACATGCAGTTGAGGAGCAATCGATTTTATTATGTCTTCAATTATGATTTTCATAATGTATCTTTTCTGCAAATATAGTGAACTATTTTGTAAAACAGATGTTTGGCTATACAAAAATAGAGGTGTCTCACGACACCTCTATTCCTTTAAACCTTTATCTTAATCTAATACTATGAAAAACACACATGCAAATGTATATATTATTTTTAAAATACAAAACAAAAAATGAAATAAAAATGTATAATTTAATATTTTATTGCAAAATTGGGTGATTACTCCGCTTTAATGGGTAAATATGCACATTTTTTAACAAATAGTAGTTTGCCGAAGAAAATATAATGATAAATTAAATTTCTCTGTCAAATTAATTATTATTTTGGCGGATAGCAGATAAATTAGTAATTTTGCAAGTTGAAATAAATTAGGAATGATTGTTGTGTGTTTGAGGACGCAACATCAAGTAATTAGATTGGGAAATATATTAAATCCTTATAAAAAAGATTACAAATTATGAGTAAAGAAAAAAAATTCTTGACCTGTGATGGTAATCAAGCTGCTGCGCATATTTCATATATGTTCTCGGAAGTAGCTTCAATTTATCCCATCACTCCATCATCAACAATGGCTGAATATGTTGATGAATGGGCAGCTGCAGGACGTAAAAACATTTTTGGCGAAACTGTATTAGTTCAAGAGATGCAATCAGAAGCCGGAGCAGCCGGAGCAGTTCACGGATCGCTTCAAGCAGGTGCATTGACAACTACTTACACAGCATCTCAAGGTCTTCTTCTAATGATTCCAAACATGTATAAGATTGCAGGGGAATTGTTGCCATGTGTATTCCATGTGTCAGCTCGTACACTTGCTTCTCATGCATTGAGTATTTTTGGAGACCATCAAGATGTAATGTCTGTTCGTCAAACAGGTTTTGCAATGCTTGCAGAAGGCT
>CAZCEB010000164.1:0-4554 GCA_964497305.1 uncultured Muribaculaceae bacterium
ATAGTGTAGCCAATTCTGGAAAAAAATCAGAGATAATGTTTTTAAGCGACAAAAAACTTTGGCCACAAGACAACGAATTAAAACAGAAAAGAATACAGATTAATATCAGAAAGCGGTGTGCAGATGAATAAAATATCAATTAATAACTTAATCGATCAAGATCCGCTGCTAAAACTAGTTCAGCCTGATAATTTTATAGGTTGGATATACTCTATGGATTATGATTCTGCATTAGTTGTAACAAATGATGCTTGGAAAGCCAAAGTTAATGGGGTCCCTCACAATAGTTTTTTAATTGCATCTTCTTTTAACCCGGCTAACTATGCAAGTGTGTCCCAGATGGAAAGAGAAGTAATTTTGTTGAGAGTCATTGGCACCTGTAAATTACCTCAAGATGATGATATGATTCGCACCAAAATCGATAATTATCAAAACCAAACTGATCTATATTTGAGTGATGATAAAGGTTATGATCCTATAACACAAAACAGATTACAGTTTGGTGGATTGAAATGCCGTGTATTAGGAACTTTCTATATGAGGAATAGTGAACTTAATATGGGTAGCGATATTGAGTCTTTTTCCGTTTCAATGCGCATGGGCGTATATATGCCAAAAGCAGAGGCCTTGTCACTCATTGTTAATTATGTTGATCCGATAAGAAAAAAACGTTTTAAAGAGGAATTATCAGCGTTAGGTATTAACAAAGATTTACTACCTTTTGAAATTGGCACTGTCAGATATACTTCAACAGATAGATTGCATCGTGCTAATGAAGCTGATAAAATACCCTTTCATATTCAGCCTTCTGATTTTCTAGCTCGCAGAACTGCTGTTTTGGGTATGACTAGAACTGGTAAATCTAATATGATTAAGCAAACTATTTCTGTTGTCAAGAATATTGCAGATTGTTGTGACTTACCAATTGGACAGCTTGTTTTTGATATTAACGGTGAATATGCAAACGCAAACAAGCAGGACAATGGTTCTATTTCCGATATTTATTCTGACGGTTGTGAAAGATATCGCATGATCCCTACCGAGGGATTTTCTCATTTGTTAAACAATTTTTATTCCGAACTACAAGAGGGGTTATCTATTCTTGGAGACTTGATTAGAGAAGCAAAAAAAGATGGTTCGGCCGATATTGATACTTTCTTAGGCATGTCTTTAGATCGCCCTGATCCCATTGAAGAAAAGGGAGAATATAAACGTTGGCAAGTAAAAACAGCTCTCTATAAGACATTGCTTAAGAAAGCAGATTACACTTACCCTGGAACATTCTCTGTAAAGTTCGAGGCAAACAAAAAGGTTAGAGATGCTGTAGATGCGATCATTAATGCAAATGTTGAACCTGGACAAGAACTACATCTTAATCCTAACGATTCACTCTCTTACGAAGAGGCTTTAAAATGGTTTATTGCAGCGAGAACTGCAAACAAAAATAAAAAAGAGACTGGACAGTTAAAATCAAGTAGTGGCGCCAATTGGTTCGATGAAGAGTGCGTTGCAATGTTAAATTTATTGGCTGGTCTTAACAACAACGATGCTTATATTAGGGGATTTCGAACACTAGAGTGCGGTCGTCCATATCATACTCCGCATAGAACACAGGATGTGTGTAAAGAGATTTATCAGCATCTTATTGCAGGAAAAATAGTAATTTTGGATCTATCTGTTGGACAAGCTCAATTAAGAGAACGAATTAGCAAAAGGATCGCCAAATACGTTTTTGATAATTCAATGAATTGCTTTACCAGTGGAAATAGTCCTCAAAACATTGTAATTTACATCGAAGAAGCTCATAACTTGATTGGAAGAAACATGGATCTGTCAGAAACTTGGCCTCGTTTGGCAAAAGAAGGAGCAAAGTATAAAATTGCTCTTGTATATGCAACACAAGAAGTATCTTCCGTACATCCTAATATTCTCGCAAATACAGAAAATTGGTTTATCTCTCATTTAAATAGCGAAAAAGAGATTTCTGAGCTTGCAAAATTTTATGACTTCGCTGATTTTAAGCAATCATTGCTTAGATCGCAGGATGTTGGTTTCGCAAGAGTAAAAACTTTATCAAGTCCTTTTGTCGTTCCTATTCAAATAAATAAATTTGATCCTCAAAAAATAAATACTCAGAAAGGATAACAAAAATGTCAAATTATCACATCGATAGAACGTCTCATATTGATATTGTAGAAAACCCTGATGTTAAAGAGTTTTTGGATAACTGTGACTATATGAGAGAACCCACCGGGAACGAAATAAACGATATCATCAGTCATTTTGTATCCGTTCCTGATATGGAGTTTGATTTACCACAGAAAGTAATATCTATCGATGGTAGCAATTATGAAGCAAGTATTCGAGAAGAATTACCGTTTACAAGAATAGGTTTTGTCAAAATAAGTAATCTGTTGATAAAGCGGAATGATTTCAAAAAATTATCTGAAGGCAATTTCGTTAATCCATTTGAAGTTGCGAAATTGAGTAAGAACAATTCCTCTCTTTCTTTTGCACTTCCAAGTACAAATATGTGTTACAAAGGTGAGGATAATGTTCGTAATAGTTTCAGAAAAACAATGGATGAAGCACTATATAATTGCAGATTCTCAGAATTCGATGCATCGACTAGCTTAAGAACAACATTGTTTCGTATGGCTGCATTGCGTTCAGGCAATTCAAGTGCCGATACAGACAAATTAGTTCTTTTCAAATGTCCTACGTGTAGTGCTGAAAACCTTGAATTATGGGATATTCCGGAAGTCCAGCGGTGTCCACACTGTGGCAATGTTATTTATCCTTCAGATTGTTTGCGTATATGGGAAGATGTTGGCGATTCAGGATCTAACCAGTCTGCATTAACAAGATTTACAAACGCAATTATGCATTTATTGGTTGTTCATTATGTTAGACTGCTCAAGGAAAAGAACCCTGATTCATATCTTAATTCTTTGTCTGATTTATGTTTTATAATTAACGGACCTTTAGCTGTGTTCGGCAATCCAGCTTGGTTGCACTCATCTATCTTAAAATACTTGTATGATGTTAATAAAGAACTGATAGATAGTGGTAGACCTCCTATCATTGTCATGGGTATTCTAAAATCAGGCGCCATATGTGATTATTTTAAAATGATAGGTTCTTCTGTTGCTACAAACTCTATATTTTCAGTTTCGGATGAATTTCGAGACAAATATATTAATTTTGATCGGCAACCTTCATCAACAACCTTTGGCGCTGAAACATATTATGGACAGGATTTTCTGCTTAAAACCGAAAACGGAAAACTGTTTGTTTTTAATGCATTATTACCATATAGGGATAAACATAACAAGTTAGTTTTCAAAAGAGAAAAGTCCAATATACTTAATTATATCAATATAGGAACGTATGCAAAATTGATTGAAGAGTTTGAGTGTGATCTCGACAGTACTTCTCTCGTTCCAATTGCACTTGCGAAGAAGTATACGACGATCACTTTAGAACCCGGAGGAAAAGTTCTTGATTTGCTTGCCAAGAACGCATTAAACTAAAAGAGGTATAAAATGTACGATAGAATTGATATTAAAGATTTTAGATCTTTACAAAACCAATCCATTATATTAGGTAGCAATATAACCGTAATATCAGGTAGAAATTCAACGGGCAAGTCAACAATTTTAGGCATGCTTGGCAATTCAGGCGAGCTAAAAAAAGGTACTGCTACTACATATTGGGGAACCCAATTCAGATCAGAGTTTTCCGAGATATTCAAAGGATCCGAAAAATTTGATTATTCCGGTTCTGATAGATTTTCAATATACCTGACTGAAAATGGCTCCGAACCAAGTGATTATCGCCATTTCAGAACGACTTGGCAAACCGTTAAAGACGGTAAACGTTTTCGTATTATTCCTTATCGCAATGATGATAAACAGAAAACTAATGCAAAACTTGAACTTCCTATCATCTATCTTGGTTTATCTCGTCTTTTTCCGATTGGTGAAGCAAACGGAGAAGGAATTAAAAAGAATACAACGAAATTTAAATCTGACAATCATCGCGAGTGGTTCATTGACGCCTATAAGGAAATCCTATCCTTACCTTTTGATAACATAACTGATGTTGCTAATTATACTATCAGCGAGTCTAATAAAAAACACGGTGTAGGCATAAATACCGAAAAGTATGACTATCTCACAAATTCAGCGGGACAGGACAATTTGGGACAAATTTTGTTGTCAATGCTTTCATTTAGACATCTCAAAGAGTCAGGTGTTTTAGAAAAATTCCAAGGACTTTTGTTGATTGACGAAGTTGACTCCACACTACATCCGTCCGCACAAAATCGATTGTTAGATTTTATGATTAAGGAATCTAAAGCAATCGGATATCAAATTGTATTTACAACACATAGCACATCATTGTTAAAGTATATTTCGCTCAAGACCGAATATAATAAAGATGAGAGAAATTCTATTGAGCTGTACTATATGACAAATGCCAATAGAACTCTTGAAGTCAAACGAAATATAAACTATTGTGAAATAGAATTTGATTTGATGGTGCAATCTA
>CAZCEB010000165.1:0-4554 GCA_964497305.1 uncultured Muribaculaceae bacterium
AAAAATAATAATGAACAGATATTTTTTTGCTAAATTGTATTGTGGTTTAAAAACTAATAGTTACATTTGCACTATAAAACAAACAAAATGACACGATTTTACGCATATTATTTTTTCTTTTATTTTTATTTTGCAAAAAATAGAAACGGGATTTTATGTGCGTAACCTCTAAGATTGAATGATTAACAGAAATATAAAATCCCGTGATAAACGGGATTTTTTTATTATAATAATGTAATATGGAAAAACGAGTAACAATTCAAGGTGTGGCAGGCTGTTTTCATGATGCAGCAGCAAGAGAGTATTTCAAGGACGAAGCTATTACAACTATCCCATGTGATACTTTCCCGGAAATGTTTAACACATTGTCATGTGATGCATCGTTGTTGGGGATAGTAGCAATAGAGAATACCATTGCAGGTAGTTTGCTACAAAATCATGAATTGTTGCGCAATAGCAACTTGCTGATAATAGGGGAGCAGAAATTGCGCATATCACATGTTTTGGCTGCTTTGCCCGGACAATCGATAGAACAACTTGTAGAGGCTAATTCTCACCCTATAGCACTGATGCAATGTGAACAGTACTTGCGCCGTCATCCCAATTTGAAAATGATAGAAAAATTTGACACAGCAGGTAGTGCAAAAGAGATTGCCGAGCAAAAATTATTGGGACATGCCGCAATATGTGGTGAATATGCAGCAAACCTTTATGGATTGAATATCCTTGAAAAAGGAATTGAAACCAATAAACGCAATTTTACTCGTTTCTTGATAATTGCTGACCCATTGCTCGCATCTGAGCTAAAACCAAACGAGAGAGAGATAAATAAATCGTCAATAGTGTTCTCATTGCCTCATACTCAAGGGGCTTTGTCAAAGGTGTTGACAATATTTTCATTCTATGATATAAATCTTTCAAAGATACAATCAATGCCCATTATTGGTCGTGAGTGGGAATATAGGTTTTATGTTGACTTGACATTTGACAGCTATGTGCGCTATAGACAATCAATCGATGCAGTGCGTCCATTAATGAACGATTTCAAAATACTTGGTGAATATAAAGAGTGTACCTATGAAATATAATGAGCCAAATATCACGCCGGCTGATCGCGTGATGGAGATACAAGAATATTATTTCTCAAAAAAATTGAGAGAGGTAGCGCAACTAAATGCACAAGGTGCCGATATTATTTCATTGGGAATTGGTGGTCCTGACCGCATGCCCCATGAGGATGTTATCACAACTCTTTGCGAAGAAACTCAAAAACCTGGAAATCATAGTTACCAACCCTATGTTGGTATTCCTGAATTGCGTCAGGCATTTGCCGATTGGTATAAACGTTGGTATGGTGTTGAACTTGATCCGGCAAAAGAAATACAGCCATTGATAGGCTCAAAAGAGGGTATTTTGCATGTGTCGCTTGCGTTTCTGAATCCCGGAGATGGGGTGTTAGTTCCCAATCCGGGTTATCCTACCTATACATCAGTGAGTCGATTGGCACAAGCCGAGATATATAATTATGATTTGACCGAAGAGAATGGTTGGATGCCCGATTTTGAGGCATTGGAGCGCCTACCTCTTGACAAAATCAAATTAATGTGGATAAATTATCCTCACATGCCAACAGGTACTCCTGCAACGATTGAATTGTTTGAAAAAATCGTAGATTTTGGTCATCGCCACAATATCGTTATCGTACATGATAATCCCTATAGTTTTATTTTAAATAATGAGCCTTTGAGCTTGTTACAAGTGGACGGTGCGCGCGAAATAGCAATCGAGATGAACTCAATGAGTAAATCTCATAACATGGCAGGCTGGCGTGTTGGAATGTTGGCATCAAACCCTAAATTTATAAATTGGATTTTAAAGGTAAAATCAAATATCGATTCAGGACAATTCAAGCCATTGATGCTTGCTGCGGTAAAAGGATTGCAAGTAGGAGCAGAATGGTATGACACGCTCAATGAGGTGTATGCTTCTCGACGAGCAGTAGCCGAGGAAATAATGAACGAATTGGGTTGTCGATTTGATGCTAAACAGAAAGGATTGTTCTTGTGGGGACGCATTCCTGATAGTGAAGTGTCAAGTGAAACGCTTGCCGATAAAATTTTATATGATGCTCGCGTGTTTGTAACACCGGGATTTATATTTGGAAGCAATGGAGATAGATATATCAGAATATCGTTATGTGCGACAGAAGAAAATATGCGTCGAGCATTACAACGAATTAAAGAAATGAATAATAAATAATAAAAAATATAGCAATATGAAAGATTTACAACCTATTGTATTGGATGGCATTGACCCCAATCAACCATTAGTTATCGCCGGACCATGTAGTGCCGAAACCGAAGAACAAGTGCTCACAACAGCAAAAGAATTGGCAAGTAATGGAATTAAGATATTTCGTGCCGGAATATGGAAACCTCGCACTAAGCCCGGAGGATTTGAAGGAATCGGTGTGGAAGGTCTTGCATGGATGAAACGAGTGAAAGAAGAGACAGGAATGTATACCGGTACTGAGGTTGCCACAAAACAACATGTAGAGGCAGCGCTTGAAGCAAGAATTGATATTCTGTGGATTGGGGCGCGCACATCAGCCAACCCATTTGCAATGCAGGAAATTGCCGATGCTCTGCAAGAAGCCGGAGCCGATGTCCCTGTGTTGGTGAAAAACCCAGTTAACCCCGACCTCGAATTGTGGATCGGAGCAATGCAACGCATCTACAATGCAGGTATTCGTCGCATAGGTGCTATACATCGTGGATTTAGTGCCTATGGCAAGCATCTTTATCGCAACTTGCCTCAATGGCACATCCCCATTGAGTTGCGTCGTCGCATGCCTCAATTACCCATTATTTGCGACCCAAGCCACATAGGCGGTAAACGCGAACTTGTAGCTTCTCTTTCTCAACAAGCTCTTGACATGGGCTTTGACGGATTGATAATCGAAAGCCATTGCGACCCCGATTGCGCATGGAGTGATAAGAGCCAACAAGTAACTCCCGATGTGCTTAACTTTATTCTTAATACACTTGTGCATCGTGATGCTTCTCAATCAACTGAAAGCCTATCGTTGTTGCGCCAACAAATCGATGGTATTGATAATGAATTGCTTGAAGTTTTAAATAAGCGCATGCGCGTATCAAGAGAAATCGGTCAATACAAGAAAGAACACCGCATGCCGGTGCTTCAAGCCGGTCGATATGACGATATCATGCAATCACGTGTGAAACTCGCTGAAGAAATGGGCATGAGTGGTGATTTCATGAAAAAAGTCCTTTCAGCGATTCATGAAGAATCGGTGCGTCAACAGATAGAGATATTAAACGACCGTTCAAAATAATTGTGTTATGAAGATCTTGATTTTGGGAGCCGGCAAGATGGGATCATTCTTTTGCGACTTGCTCTCATTTAAACACGATGTTGCAATATATGATACCGATCCGCAACGCTTGCGTTTTACCTTTAATGCGCAACGATTTGCATCACTTGAAGAGATAGATGCCTTTGACCCTAATCTTGTTATCAACGCTGCAACAGTCAAATATACCATTGACGCATTCAACAAAGTGTTGCCACATCTGTCTCCCAATTGCATATTGTCAGATATCGCATCGGTAAAAACAGGGTTGCCTGAGTTTTATGCACAATGTGGACATCCGTTTGTGAGTACACACCCCATGTTTGGTCCCACGTTTGCGTCATTGAGTAATCTAAGTAGTGAAAATGCGATAATCATCACCGAAGGAGATCATCTTGGAAAAGTATTTTTCAAGGATTTGTATAGCGAATTACATCTGCACATTGAGGAATACACATTCCAGGAACATGACGAAACCATCGCTTATTCTCTTTCAATCCCGTTTGCTTCGACGCTTGTATTTGCCAGCATCATGAAACATCAAGATGCTCCGGGAACAACCTTCAAGCGCCACATGACAATTGCCCGCGGATTGATGTCGGAAGATGATTTCTTGTTGAGCGAAATTTTATTTAACCCCAACACTCCGGGACAGCTTGAGCGCATACAGGAAAAACTCTCACAATTGCAAGAGATTGTATCGCGTCGCGACTCCGATGCAATGGTAAAATTCCTCTCCACCGTCCGCGACAACCTCAAATAACAGATATAAATAATCAAATAAGTAACCCCAAGATGAAGCGGTAGCTTTTTCTTGGGGTTTGTTGTTGTAAAATTTTTGGAAAAGATTATGCAGTAGTTAAATATTCATTACTTTTGTGTTAATCTTGTGCGAGCTATTGCGTTAGCCCTCAAGAGGACATATTAACTGAAAGCGTTTCGCTTTATCCTTTTCACGAAATTCGCCAAAATTTAACACGAAGGATTAGCGGTCAAAACGCTCTCGTTTGTCGTATATCCACTCCCCGACAAGGGGAAATCGATATATCGATAAGGCGTGGGAGTGGACTGTTTATTTCTGTGTTGGGCGTTTGGCGATGCCTCTTGTAAAATAAACCGACAATGTCCCGCGTATTCTATGCTAAAAACCAAATAATTTATTGTTTTTTTTGTTTAAGTGT
>CAZCEB010000166.1:0-4552 GCA_964497305.1 uncultured Muribaculaceae bacterium
GACCGTTCATATATTATTTGTTTATCATCCTGGCGTTTTAATGACAGGAAAATATTATCATTATTAGTAAATTGATAATGTTGACCTAACATATTTACATCATATAAATGAGATAATTTTAACGAATGGATCGGAAATTCGCGAGAATGATATTTCTTGTCATGGAACGAATATTCAAGCTCACTTCCGTATTTTAGCTTTTGATCTTTTGTCCCGTATGCAATATATCCTCGGGCAAATATACGCTTGTTTAAATTAGCTGTTGTCAACCCCCCAACACGAAATCTAAGACCTTCAAGATTATTATAACTTACAAATGAATTTACCGGACCAATGTCGAATTTACTATCTTTTGAAGTGTGTATATAACCAGATACAATTATCTTTAAAATCTTTTCTGTCCAATAATATATAGGAACTGAACGTAACTTGGTTACTAAATTTGATATGTTTTCTTCTGTATAAGAAATAGGTGTTATTCTTTTTGTATTCCAAAAACTATCGTCCTTAAAATAGGCATCGTCAGGTGTAATTACATTTTGGATATGGTTGAAAATACTGAGGTTGTAAGGAGGGCTAAAGTTGTGATTACTATATGATGTATTTCGTCGAGCATATAATCCTTGAGTTCCAGGGATTAAGCTCACTTCAATGGTTAAATCGTCTTTTGTTTTTATTCTTGAACCATTTATGGATTTTTGAAAATCTTGTTTAATATACAGGTTGTCAACAAAATTTAAATTTATTGATGGTGAAATATTCATTAAAATACGCTTAATAAACATTGTACTGTCATTTTTGAGTACATACATGCGTCCCGTAAAACCATGTGAAAGAGAATTGTGAGGAGCGAAACACAATTCTATGCAACTATCTCCGTCTATGGAAATCGTATCAGTTAAATAATATTTGTAAAAATTAGTTGCAATTTGAGATAGTGGACTCACGAATCTATTCCCTAATATAGTTATATCATTACTATATATATCAATTTCTCGAAGGATATCATCAATAAATATTTGTAAACTCTCTTGGCTTGTTATGTTATCGATGCCGGAACGTTTTATACCAGTAATAAATTCTTTTTGTGATTTTGGATTTTTACGATAATAAATATCGCTAGCTTTTTCTTTTATAGATACATTTAATATGGGTTTCCCGGAAATTTCAGATGTATCTATATGTTCTTTTAAAAAAGGGAATTTTTCAAACATCCAGCTATTTTGAGATTGATCAGTAAAATCATTTAAAGCAAATGTAATTCGTTCATATTTTTCATAGTTATAATTTGCGTTATTGTATGGGTTTGTGAGATGTTGTCTATTTATTATTTTTTCAACGAGAAATACTGCCGGATTATTTTTCTTGCTGTATTTCTCCTTTTTAGGTTTTACAAATATTTCGTTTAGTTTAATCCCTGTCGGTACAATTTTTAATTTGGCACTTGATTCTTTGAAATCATTTAAGGCGTAACATTTTGAAGAATATCCCATTACAGATGTTGTTATGGTATCTAACTTAGTCTCTTGTGTAATTAGAAATTCTCCGTTTTCATCAGTTAATACGCCTTTGTTGCTTCCTTTGAGATATATTGCGACATATGGCACAGGCTCGTTTGTTAACGAATCTATTACCGTTCCATATATTTTTTTGTTCTGCGATAATAGTGCGAATGGCGGAATAATAAGAAATAATATTAATAATTTAAAGATTTTAATCATTAATAATGCTAGTGGTTTGGCTTTAATTTAAATGTGTCTTAAATTTGCAAAGATAATCATTCGATTTGTTTTTATTTTTCAAATTAACTAAGATTTGCTTAAATAGATTTATTTACATTTTTTTTGATATGGCAAAAGAAATAGAACGAAAATTTTTGGTTACCAATGATGTGTATAGGGAGTTGGCTCATGAATATCAATATATTAAACAAGGTTACATTTCAACTAACAAGGAATCAATAATACGAATTCGTATTATTGATAATAAGGCTGTGTTAACAATTAAGGGGGCAACAACCGGAATTACTCGCAATGAATGGGAATATCCAATTCCATATGAAGAAGCAGTTGAAATGTTAGGGACGATAACACAAGGAAGTATAATCGAAAAAAAAAGGTATTATGTAAATTATTGTGGGCATTTATGGGAAATTGATGAATTTATGGGGGGATATACAGGATTGATTGTCGCTGAAATTGAACTGAGGACAGAGAATGAAATTTTCTCTCTGCCCCCATTTATCGGAAAAGAAGTAACAGGTGATCCTACTTACTATAATTCCTCATTAGCATTAATCTCTTAATGTTAGTTTTACAACATTTTCCACATGATGTGTATGGGGGAACATGTCGACCGGCTGTATCGCTTCCACTTTATATTTGCAATCTAATAACGCTAAATCTCGTGCTTGCGTAGCTGGATTGCAACTTACATATACAATACGTTTTGGTTCTGCATTTAATATAACATCAACGACATCTTGATGCATCCCTGCTCGAGGAGGATCTACGATTATAACATCAGGATGGCCATGCTTGTTAACAAAATCATTTGTAAGAACATCTTTCATATCCCCAGCGTAAAAAAGTGTATTATTGATGCCATTTATAGATGAATTTAACTTAGCATCTTCAATAGCTTCTGGTACATATTCAATGCCAATTACTTGCTTCGCTTGTCGTGCAACAAAATTGGCAATAGTTCCGGTTCCGGTATACAAATCATATACAAGTTCTTTTCCTGTTAATTCTGCGAAATCGCGGGCAACTTTATATAATTCATATGCTTGATATGAATTTGTTTGATAAAAAGATTTGGGTCCAACTCTAAAGCGTAAGCCCTCCATCTCTTCTTCTATATAATCTTTTCCACTAAAAGTAATAATTTCTTGGTCTGAAATTGTATCATTAACTTTTAGGTTGACAACATAGAGTAATGAGGTTATTTGTGGAAATTTAGTCTTTATTGATTCAAGTAAAAATTCAATCTCATTAGGGGCATTTTCTCCAAATACCATAACAGCCATTATTTCTCCTGTTGACGCAATGCGAATCATCAAAGTTCTTAATAATCCTTTTTGTGCTTTTAAATCATAGAATGAATATCCATGCTGTTTCCCAAATTCCTTGACAAAGAGTCTTAATTGATTTCCAAAATCATCTTGAAGAAGACATTTGTTTATGTCAAGAACTTTATCAAATGCACCTGCGATATGAAAGCCGGCTGCATCACGATTTGGAAAGGTTTCTTCGCTTTTCATCTGCTCAAATGTAAGCCACATTTTGTTTGAAAATGTGTATTCCATTTTATTGCGATATTCCCAAATATTTTGGGAACCGATAATAGGTGATATTTCAGGTACATAAACTTTTGCAATGCGTTCGAGAGCATCTTTTACCTGTTGTTGTTTGCATTTTAGCTGAAAGTTATAAGGTAAATGTTGCCAACGGCATCCTCCACATAATCCAAAATGTTCACATCGTGGATTTTGACGGATTTCTGATGGCTTGATAAAACTAGTTATATATCCCTCGGCATATGATCGTTTTTTTTTCTTTAATTGGATATTTACAATATCACCTGGCGCACCATAGGGAATAAATACGACCAAATCATTTATTTTTGCGATACTATTGCCCTCTGCGGCAACATCTATAATTTCTACATTTTCAAATGTAGGCATATTTTTATGTTTACGTGCCAATTTTATTATGTTTTAAATTTGATGCAAAGCTACACAATTATGCGAAAAAAAGCATCTTTTCTTACAATTTCTTTTAAAATAATTTCACGTCTCATTTTTATATCTTATATTTGCACTACTCTCTCATGTTTGAAATAAATTTCATTTTTACATAATAATTTAATTAATACAACCCGCTAATGAAAAGAGTTTATACATTCGGCGATGGAAAAGCCGAGGGTAATGCTACCATGAGAAATCTCCTTGGTGGTAAAGGTGCAAACCTTGCTGAAATGAACCTGTTGGGTATGCCAGTTCCTCCGGGATTTACTATCACAACAGAAGTATGTACTGAATACACCCAAAAAGGTCGCGAAGCTGTAGTTGCTCTAATAAAGAGTGAAGTAGAAGCTGCAATTGCACATGTTGAAAAATTAACAGGAAAACAATTTGATGAACCATCTAACCCACTATTGGTGTCTGTTCGCTCTGGAGCTCGTGCATCAATGCCTGGTATGATGGATACGGTTTTGAATCTTGGTATGAACGATGCAACTGTTGCTTCTCTTGCTGAGAAAAGTGGCAACCCACGTTTTGCATGGGATAGCTATCGTCGATTTGTTCAAATGTATGGAGATGTTGTTCTTGGCATGAAACCAAAGAGCAAAGCTGATATCGATCCATTTGAAGCAATTATGGAAAAGGTTAAAGAAGAAAAAGGAGTTAAACTTGATACTGAATTAGAAGTGTCCGATCTTCAAAACCTTGTAAAATTATTTAAAGCAGCTGTAAAAGATTTTACAGGAAAAGATTTCCCCGATAGCGCATGGGAACAACTTTGGGGTGGTATTTGCGCCGTATTTGACA
>CAZCEB010000167.1:0-4516 GCA_964497305.1 uncultured Muribaculaceae bacterium
TCGAAACATTCTATGTGGGTGGTGATGGTATGACAGGAAGTTATACCTATGCGACAGAAACAATAGGCTTGCGTGGTTATGACAATGGTCAATTCACCCCTTGGGGAAAAGAAGGTTATGCCTACACACGTTTTGGCATGGAACTCCATTTCCCATTCATGTTACAACCAACAACCACAATCTATGGATTGGCATTTGTTGAAGGAGGTAATGCGTGGACTGATGTTAAAGACTTTGCTCCATTTAATATGAAACGTAGTGCAGGTGCCGGAGTGCGCATCTACTTGCCTATGGTTGGTATGATGGGTATTGACTGGGCTTATGGTTTCGACACTGTCTATGGAACTAAAGGAGGTAGCCACTTCCATTTCATCTTAGGTCAAGAATTCTAATCACTAAGTAAACCTTTAGTAAAATAAAATGTCTATATAAAAAGACAACAAACTAAAGAATTAAAACATGAAAAAAATTGTATTCTCACTTTTATTTGTAATAGCATGCACGTTGGGTGCATACGCTCAAAAATTTGCATTGGTTGATATGGAATATATTCTAAAAAATATTCCCGCTTATGAAATGGCCAATGAACAACTCAATCAAGTTTCTTTACGTTGGCAAAAAGAGGTAGAAACCAAAGCTAAAGAAGCGGAAACTCTCTACAAAAACTTTCAAGCCGACATGGTTTTCTTAACCGATGAGCAAAAGAAAAAGAAAGAGGAAGAAATCATTGCCAAAGAAAAGGAGGCAACCGAACTTCGTAATAAATACTTTGGACCGGAAGGCGAATTATACAAAAAGCGTCAAAGTCTCATGAAGCCCATTCAAGATGACATTTATAACGCAATTAAAAAAGTATCGGAAGAACGTGGTTATCAAGCGATATTCGATAGAGCATCTTCGGCGAACATAATATATGCCTCTCCACGCATTGATGTCAGCAATGAGGTGCTTGATAAGTTAGGTTTTTCAAAATAAATAATATATCTTTGCACTGATAATAAATTATATTGAATAATAACTTTACAATTTATACAAAAATGATTAAGAAACTTTTACTCGCAATCATGATTGCGCTTCCTATGTGCGTTGCTGCACAAGCTCCTAAATTTGGTGTTGTTAATGTAAACTCTGTTTTCGAAGCTATGCCAGATAAAGCTACAGCTCAAACAACACTTGAAACTGCTTCAAAGACTTACGAAGACGAGTTCAAAAAACTTACTGATGAACTTGAAAAAAAATACACCGAATTCCAAAATCTTGCAGCCGATACTCCAGAAACAATTAAACAACGTCGCGTACAAGAAATCCAAGAATTTGAACAAAAAATACAACAATTCCGTGCAACTGCACAACAAGAACTTCAACGCCAACAAGAACAATTGATGGCTCCTATCCAACAAAAAATCCAAACAGCGATTAAAGCTGTAGGCTCTGAAAACGGATTTACATTCATCTTCCCTGATGCAATACCTACATTTGTTGGTGCCGATGTTCAAGATGTTACTCCATTGGTTAAAACAAAACTCGGAATTCAATAATAAAACAATAATTTCATATACTCAAGATATCGGAGAGTCAAAATAGGCTCTCCGATGTCTTTATTATACCGCTTAGGTCTTGAACATTGTTCTTTTATTTGTATATTTGTGCCATGATTATAACCGAAAATAATATTACTCCCGGACCAATTGGGATTTTTGATTCCGGATATGGAGGTCTGACAATCCTTCGTGAAATAAGGAAAGTTATGCCCTCCTATGATTATATTTATCTCGGAGATAATGCTCGTGCGCCCTATGGCTCTCGTTCATTTGATATTGTATATCAATTCACTCTTGAAGCTGTTAAATATCTATTTGATCAGGGTTGTCATTTAGTCATATTGGCTTGCAATACAGCATCGGCAAAAGCATTGCGCACCATTCAACAACACGATTTACCATTAATTGATTCGACTCGACGTGTACTTGGCGTAATACGTCCTACTGTCGAAAAAATCGGTGAAATATCTAAAAATGGAAACATCGGCATTTTCGGGACTCCGGGAACAATACAAAGCGGCTCCTATGAAATGGAAATAGCAAAACTACATCCTGAATTTCACACCTATACCCAAAGTTGTCCTATGTGGGTACCTCTTGTCGAAAATCTTGAAGCCGATAAACCCGGAGCCGACTATTTCGTCAAACAAGAAACAGATAATCTATTCTCCAAAAACTCAAATATTGATACTGTAATATTGGGATGTACTCATTATCCCATTCTCTATCCCAAAATACGCCAATATGTTCCATCGTCAGCTCATGTAGTAACACAAGGCGAAATCATAGCTGAAAGTCTTGTTGACTATCTTAAACGGCATCCGGAAATGGAAGTGAAATGCTCCCATTCAAGGTCTTGCAAATATCTGACAACTGAAAATCCCGATAAATTTTCAGATATGGCATCGCTATTTATGAACGAACCTGCAATAGCCTCTCGCATAACACTATCTTAGATGTGTTACAGCAAGAGATAGAACACTTATCTTTGCCGATGGTACTATCTTGTGTATGACATCACAACATGCCAACAATGTCGCCCCTGTTGTTATTACATCATCAACAATTAAAATATGCTTCCCTTCAAGTTCTTCATGATTTATTAAATCATAAACCCCTTGAGCATTAAGCCATCTACTATAGCTGTTTTTTCTTGTTTGCGATGAATGACCTCGTCTTGACACTAAATTATTCCCTATTGGAATATTTGTTGCTTGAGATAGTCCCTTTGCAATATATTCACTTTGATTATATCCCCTCTTCAATTTCTTCATTATATACATCGGGACATAAAGTATCACATCTATATCAGAAAAAAACTCATCACGCCTCAATTCCAGAGCAAAACGTTTTGCCAATTTTTGAGCAATAATAGGTCTCCCATTATATTTGGCATTGTGTATCAATGTTGCATAATCACTCTCACGATAATAATAGAAATATCCTGCTGCTCGCTCTATGGGGGTTTTTCCGGCAAGTCGCTCATGAATTATATTAAATGTATCTTTATTTACCATTGTGCGAGGCATGTTAACATCACATTTGAGGCACATCACTTCCTCTCCCCTCACCAATGAGCAACCACACACTTCACACACATCGGGATAGATTATGCGCACTAAATCGGATAACCATTCTTTTAATCCTCCGTACGCCATAACTCTCCGCCATTTATCAATTTAATTACCATTGCCGGTTCAAAACCTCGCGACACACCAAATCGAAACAATCGCGTTTTACCTTCATAGGAATGTACATCCTCAATTGTGTTTGCTTTAGACTTTAATAAAGACAACAATGCCTGTTCATACTCTTGCTCTTCAATTTCACTGAGAGCATCATTGATATATTCTTTGGAAATGCGTTTTAAAATTAATCCATTGGTAATTTTCACTTTTCCCCATCGGCTAAAACGAAATTTATCCCTACAAAAAGCATGAGCAAAACGACGGTCATCTACAAATTTCCTATCTATTAATTCTTCCATAATTTTATTGGAAGACACTTCGTCGATACCCCACTTTATGAGCTTTTGTCGCAACTCCCACGTAGATTGTTCACTACGAGCGCACAACGACTCAAGACGCATTATGGCTTTTTCCGGTTTAATTCTCCGTTTTTCCATAACTCATTTAGGGATTTACAGCAACCAATATTCGATCTTTTCCAGGCAAGTCTCTGACAACTCTTATATTGACATATCCCATTGTTTCAAGCATCACTCGCATATCATTAACATACAACGGATTTATCTCAAAATATAGTCGTCCTCCCGATTTAAGAGCCTTTATTCCAAAATCTCCTATCGCACGATAAAAGCGTAAAGGATCTTCATCAGGGACAAACAGAGCCAAGTAAGGCTCATATTGCAACACATTTTGCGACATATCGGCTCGCTCCTTGTCAGCAATATATGGCGGATTACTCACTATTATATCATACATCGGAATCACTGGCTTTTCCAAGGTCAATGCATCTTCTTTTCTAAAGTTAACTTTTACACGCAACGATTGAGCATTTTCTTTCGCTACAGAAAGTGCATCTTCGCTTATATCTATAGCATCAATAATGGGAAAACGCAACACTCGTGCAAGAGTAATAGCTATACAACCTGATCCTGTACCCACATCAAGTACCCACAAATCAGTTTCTCTATTCTCCTTATCTATCAAAGCGACAAGTTCCTCTGTCTCAGGGCGAGGGATAAGAGTAGCAGGAGTAACTTTAAAGTTATTACCATAAAATCGGGCCTTGCCAAAAACATACTGTATAGGCTCGTTTTCCAACAATCGTGATACAACACTATTAATCTTAGTTATAATATATCCCGACTGTACATCATCACGATGCAACACGACATCGACCGGAGAATATCCCTTGATATTTTCCATAATGATGCGCACCATCCATTTAGCCTCTCGCTGTCCATAAAGCGGAGTAAGACGATTCATCACATCATCAATAATTTGCGCCAA
>CAZCEB010000168.1:0-4516 GCA_964497305.1 uncultured Muribaculaceae bacterium
GGGTTATATTATCAAAAGATTTGTATCTGAATAATAGATACGTGCGTATTGACTCTATCAAATCACGTGCACTGACATTTAATAGGGTAAACGACTATGAGTCGGTTGGTAATGAATATCGGGGTGTGAACATTGACTCGGCTATCAAATATTATTCGCGGGGCTTTGAAATTGCAAAAATGAGTAACGACTCGGTTTTTATGCAACGTTTCAGCTTGTTGAAAGCATCGATTATGCCTGTTGTTGGCGTTGTTAAAGAAAGTGTAGAAGAATATGAGTCGATTTCTGATAAATATTTATATCCGGAGAATAAAGAACTGTTTTTTGAGGCGGGTAATAGACTTAATTTCTATGTCTCTTCATTTTATTCATATTCAGAGTTGAGAAGCAATTATTTGCAAAAGGGCGTTGAATGTAATGATTCTTTACTGTTGATTATTTCTAAAGATTCTCCACGATACAAACTTTATAAAGCACAGTTGGAGTATATCAGAGGTTCTGTCTCGGAGGCGGTATCTTTGCTGGATGAGTTGATTGTGGAGATTGATATTAAAGATAATATATTTGCACGTGCTACAAGTATGCGTGCTTTGATAGTTGCTGAAATTGGAGATGAGGATGAGAATTTGTATTATCTTGCATTATCGGCGATATCTGATATTGTCGCAGGGACAAGGGAAGGCACATCTTTGCAAATGCTTGGTGTTGCATTGTTTGAAAGGGGCGATATTGATAGGGCATATCTTGCACTAACAATGGCATTGGATAATGCCGTTAGTGCCGGTGCAAAAATTAGGGCATTAGAATCTTCTCAAGCTGTTCCTGTTATTTCTCAGACTTTTAGGGCTAAAGATCAGCGCAAAATGTGGTGGCTGTTTGTTTTGGTGGTATGTTTAGCTGTTGCTTTGGTTGGAATTGTGTTTGTAATTCTTTATTTGCATAAAGAAAAACGAAAACTTGAGGTGTTGAGATTGAGATTAGTTAAATCCAATTATGCTAAGGAAACATATATGAGGCAATTTTTGAATTTGTGCTCTGTGTATATGGATAAACTTGAGGATTTTAATAGATATGCAGGTAGGAAAATAGCTACAGGTCAAGTGGAGGAACTGCATTCGAGGATTAAAAGTGGAAAGGCGTTGGAGGAACAGAATAGATTATTTTATGAAATGTTTGATGATGCATTTATTCATATTTATCCGACATTTATTTCCGATGTTAATTCGTTGCTGTTGCCCGATAAACAGATTGTTGTGCCTGAAAAGACGAGGCTAAACATGGAATTGAGGATATTTGCATTTATGAGGATGGGTGTTGAGGATAATGTTCGCATTGCACGTTTTTTAGGGCTTTCGCTCAATACGATATATGCATATCGAAATAAGGTGCGAAATCGTGCGATTAATAGAGAGACATTTGATGCTGATGTGTTAAAAATTGGCAGAATTGTTTGATTTTAATACTGTATTTGTAATATTATTATTTATATTTAGCTGTAGATGGTGTTTGTGTAATGCTCAATAAATCAGCTTATAATCATTTGCTATTCTAAAATTCTATTTATATTTTAGTTATATAGTGTGTTTGCAGAGTCATTTCTGTTTTAATTTTGCTGAAAAGTCAGAAAGATCTGACTGGATTAAAGCAAAAGGTAGATAGAATAAATTAGTTTTTAGGGTTAGTATTTAATGTTAGAATTAGTGTTTTATAGCACAACACGTGTTTTATGTTAGGTTTGTAATCTTGGTACAAATTCCAAGGAAAAAATTAGCCACTTCGAGAGAAGCGGCTTTTATTTTTTATCAGGTAGTACATATAGCGCTTTAGTAGTTTTATGAAAGGAACTTTTATAGCGTTTTCGGTGAGAGCTTTATGTTTTTCTTTGTTATTGGTGTATAGTCGGTGTCGTAATTGTGTGGAAAGACCTCCAAGCCTCATTGCGACCATATCTAAAGGTAGATATTCTCCTGTAATATTATGAACTAACATCAATCTGACAAACATTTCAAAATCAGCCCCTACAATGTAGTCTTCTTTGTATTTTCCGTATATGTCGTATATCTGTTTTCTTAAGTATAGAGAGGGGTGAGGCGGGGCTATTCCGATATTCAGCATTGACAGAGTGAATTTTTTTGCGGAATAATATCTTGTGCATTTGCCTTTTTTGTTGATGAAATGGACATCACCATAAATCATGTTGATTTCAGGTGATGAGAATTTTTTTGAAATTTCTGATAAAATATTGTTTGAAGTAAAAGTATCATTTCCATGAATGAGCCCGATTATTTCTCCTTTAGCAAGTTCAATCCCTTTGTTTATAGCATTGTAAACACCACTATCAGATTCACTGATGTATCTTATTTTGTCGGGATATTGAATGTGCCAATGTTTTATTATTTCTAACGAATTGTCGGAACTATTTCCGTCGATAATAATATAATCAATGTCTTGGTGGGTTTGACTGATGACGCTATTAATTGTTTCGTTAAGAGTCTTCCCATTGTTTTTTGTCGCTGTTATAACTGTGATTTTCATTGTATGGCAGATTGTTGTAGGTAATGGCAAGTAATCAAAGTGATAGCTAATAGGCTACAATAGATATATGCCCATATATGCAGATTCTTTTTATGTAAATATCTATCCCATATGTAGACTGCTGAAGGAATTAATAGCGGGATGAATGGTAGGGCGTATCTTGAAACAGTTCCTGCAAATAAATATGCGGGAGTGAGCCATAAAACGATGCCTATTATTGTGATATGTTTAAGTGCTGCCGGAGCTTTTTTCCATGCTGCAAAAAGAAAATATACAATCAGTCCGCCAATAAGATACCATGGGTAAGCTATGTGGGCATAATCAAGCGAGTATCCGTATATTGTATCTCTCCCATAATTCCATGGAAATGGTATCAGAAATTGTGTTATTGCGCTTATCGGCAGGCACAATATGCGTTTCCATGTTGGGTATGAAAAATAATCTCCAAATATTTGGTCATATGCATAATGATATTTGCTTGAAAAGAAAAAACTTGCATTGTCGTTCCCTTCAATAATTTCGACAGTTTTTTCTATTGAATTATGCTCGATAGAGGATAAGTATGTCGAAGAAACAGCTAAAGAACAAATACAAATTGACAACATTATTAGTTGAAATGTTAATCTCTTTTTAAGAGAACACTTGTTGGATGATAATATGATGCCAACAATAATAAAAAGAATAAACGAATATCTTATAATCGCAAGGATTATAATTCCAAGTGTGAAATATAAAAAATCTCTCCTTGATATGTGGATGAAATCTCTTTTAAGGAGTGAACTTAATGCTAAAATGCATAATGCGACACCGAAACATATAAAGGCTTCTTTTAATAGCACTGTTCCGGAAGTAAGATAATAGCAGATTGATGCTGTCATAATCATTGCACACGTAGAAATCCATGACGAAGAGTGTTTTTTGTGAGAACTTATTATGCGCTCTGATATGATGCCACTAATGATGATGCATAAAAGTATCAATAACATGTTTAGGATTAATGGGGCAACAATTGTGATACCTGTTATTTCCCAAATATAGGATATTATCAAGCCGTAACCGCGTTGGCTTGGTGGTGCAAGTATTCCACCGGGAAGATTGGAAGAGGCTAATGCATCGCAATAAAATCTATATGCATCGGGGTTATTTAAAACGGGTAAGGCAGTTGTTCCGCCTGAAATAACAGTAAAATAATGAATGTTTGCGATTATCCCTACTGATAATGCAGTTGTGCTAATCAATAGGATCCACCATCCAGCAGTATTTCTGTAGCGATATTTTCGGTATATTATAGATGTTAAAAGCCATGTGCTAATCATGGCAAGCATTGTGCTGCATGTTTCAGCTCCCGGAAATATTTGTAATGTGCACCATATAATTAATACGTAGCATATTTGTGCGCAAATGAAAAAACGGGATTGAATAATAGACATGATCGAGAAATAATATATGTGCAAATTTACATAAATTAGTTTAAATAGATGAGGATTAGCTCTAAAATTCATAAATTTGTACTTATGAAAGAATCCTCTGTTTTAAAAATAGATGTCGATGGGGTGTTACGTCAGCGCATTCCTCGATATTATCGATACATTCCTCGATTTTTAATTAGATGGCTCGAACGCACAATATGCCAAGATCAACTTAATGATTTGATGGAAAGAAATCAAGGAAAGGTTGATGCTGATTTTTGTGCCGGAGTTTTAGATAATTTGAATATTACTTACGATGTAACAGGAGAGGAGTTATTGCCGTCGACAGAAAATAGGCGTGTAATAATTGTGTCAAATCATCCTTTAGGAGCTCTTGATGGTATGGCGATGATTGATTATAACACAAAACTCTATGGTGGCAATGTGAAATTTGTAGTCAATGATTTATTGATGGCGATAAAACCTCTTAGGGGAGTGTTTTTGCCAATAAATAAGCATGGGAAACAGAGTCGCAATGCGTCAAATGCTATAGATGAGGCTATGGCAGGAAA
>CAZCEB010000169.1:0-4409 GCA_964497305.1 uncultured Muribaculaceae bacterium
GCTATTTCTATGGCATTCAAATCTTCACGTTGAATGTTCTCAATTAGAGCCATTTCTGTGAGTTCGGTGTCATTGGCTGTTCTAATGTAAGCCGGTACTGATGTTAATCCCGCTTTTATTGCAGCACGGTAACGTCTTTCTCCCGCTATTATTTGATAGGCATTAGGACCAACTTGACGCAATGACAATGGTTGTATTATACCAAGTTCCTTAATAGATGTTGCAAGTTCTTCTAATGCGTCTTCGTCAAATGTTGTGCGGGGTTGATCGGGGTTGGGAGAAATCAAGTCAAGAGCAACTTCATTTATCGCTGATGAACCACTTGCGGGAACATCATCCATTGATATTAATGAACCAAGTCCGCGTCCCAATGCGTTACGTTTAAGAGCCATAATGGTATTGTGTTTATGCTTGTTTACGATGTTTTGCGATAATTTCTTTAGCTAATTGAAGGTGGCTTGTAGCTCCTCGGCTTTCAGGGTCATATAATAATGCCGGAAGACCATGACTAGGAGCTTCACTAAGTCGTATATTGCGAGGAATTACTGTGTTGAATACCATATCGCCAAAATGCCCTTTCAATTCTTCATATATTTGGTTGGCCAATCTTAGACGGGCATCATACATAGTCAGTAGAAATCCTTCAATTTCGAGTGCCGGATTAAGTTTAGACTTGATTATGCGTATTGTGTTGAGCAATTTGCTGATACCTTCAAGTGCAAAATATTCGGCTTGAACAGGTATTATTACAGAATTGGCTGCCGTTAATGCATTAACGGTAATAAGCCCAAGAGAAGGAGAGCAGTCGATAATTATGTAGTCATATTTTTCTTTTATTGGCTGCAATAAATTATATAATACCTTTTCTCTATTGACTTTTTCTATTAACTCTAATTCCGCTCCGGCAAGGTCAATGCGAGAGCCTACTAAATCAAGCCCTTTCACGCAGGTTGTTACCTGTGAGCCATCAATGGGATAATCGTCAACAAGGCATTCATATATTGATGACGTCATTGATTTGGGATCGATGCCATATCCTGATGTAGCATTAGCTTGTGGATCGGCATCAATTATTAGAACTTTTTTCCCTTGAGATGCGAGAGATGCCGCAAGATTTATTGTAGTTGTGGTTTTCCCTACTCCACCTTTTTGATTGGCAATTGCAATTATTTTACCCATAGAAAATATTCAAAAATTATAAATACAAAGTAATGATTTTTTTATGTAATAAAGGTAATTTATAATGTTCAAAATGAGTTAAATGTTGATAAGTATAGCATATTGTTAATAACTTCGTGGAACTAATCGGAGAAATGTTCCACGCATTGACAATAAAATAAAAACAGCCCGATGTCGGGCTGTTATCTAATTGGTTTGATTGTCTTCTTGAGGTGTTATATTTTTGGGACGTCTTTCCTCTTCGGGCTTGATTTTTAGTTTTATCTGATCAAATCCTTGTCCATACACTCCATTGACATTGGCTTGTGTGATAAAAGCATCTTTGTCAATTGATTTTATGATGCGGAAAATTGTTACAGATTCTATTTTTCGACACATGACAAGTAGAACCTTGACATTTTTTTTGCTATACCATCCTGTCCCATCTAAAACGGTGCATCCGCGGTTTGCTTCATTGTTTATGGCTGTAGCAATTTCTTCCCATAAAGGAGAAAATATTGTAAATTGAACGGCTTGACGGTTGGTGTTGATAATTTGGTCGGCAACCCAAGACGCAATGAACAAAACGACCAATCCATATACAATTTTATTAGGGTCTTGAAATAGAATATAAGAAGATGAAATGATACCAAAATCGGTATATAGCATTGTGCGCCCGATACTAACGTTGGATTTTTTAGAAACCATTGCTGCAACAATATCTGTCCCTCCTGTGCTGCCATTGTGAATAAAAGCAAGTCCTATGCCTGCACCACAACAAATGCCACCTATGATGATGTTCATGAATGTTTGTCCCTCTACAAATGGGCGTCCTCCTAATAGGTCGTGGAAAAGTGGTTGCATAATACCAATCATTAAAGATATTACGGTTGCTCCGAATACTGTGCGTATTACAAATTGTCGCCCGACAATTCTAAATGCAAATGCCAATAAAACCAAGTTTAAGGCATATTGAGTAACCGCAACAGGAATTTCAAAAGGTAAATATTTTTGCGACGCAAAGAATATCAATGACCCAATACCTGATACCCCTCCGATTACGACTTCTTCCGGAAGAATAAATGCACAAAATCCAAATGAATATATAGCAATACCGAGTACTATCATTATGTAGTCTCGAGCTGATAGCCATAGTTGTTTCCCTGTTGATGCCATATTTTGCAATATTAAAAATGTAATCTAATTGTGCTATCAAAGTTACGCTACCAATTTGGGACTACAAAATTTTAAACGCAATTTCTTTAAATTATTTGGATATGGATTGTGCCAAAATTCTCCATTTAAAGCAATTTGGTAATTATTTGTTTAATGGATGAAAATATGCTACTAAAATATTTGGCAACATTTAAAGGTTTGTTGTAATTTAGCGCAAGATTTATAAAAATAAATAATTATGAGAAAAACGTTACTTAGTATAGTTGCCATGTTGGCATTGGCGACACCTTTTGCTAATGCACAGGAACAAGAGTTTTTTGATGCGGGATTGCCCGAGACATTGTTTACTTTTGGTATTCGCACAGGAGTAAACACCTCAAATTTGTCAGATAATCGTTCTTCGTCAATGTCTGATTTGCGATCTGCTCGCAATCAATGGAAAGCAGGATTTTCAATAGGAGCTGTCGCTGATATAAATATACGAAATTTCTTGGTGTTACAACCCGGTCTTTTTATCCAAACTCGCAATCATAGTTATAATTATACAATGGTTAGCGAAAATGCTAATTATTGGGGCAATATAGAGGGAAATCGTAGTAGTTCTTATATTCAAATCCCTATTTTAGCATCGTTACGAAAGGATTTTACCGAAGAATTACAAGTTCAAGTGGATTTTGGTCCTTATTTTATGTGGGGCATTGGTGGCGAGGATGAACAGAAATGTTATGAGGTAGATTTTGATGCTCCTGAACCAGAAAAAATAAATAGCTATTATCATGAAACTGATTATTTTGGCGATAAAGGAGCAGTTAAGGGATATGACTGGGGATTTAAAATGGGTGCCGGTGTCGTTATAATGAAACACTATTATGTGGGGGTGCATTATGAAGCAGGTTGTAGAAATATATTGAAAACACCAGAAGGTTCAAAACATGAGTATTCAGGGCGCAATAAAGCATGGAACTTTACAATTGGATATAATTTTTAATAATCTATAAAATAATTAGGGCTTGCAAATCGCAAGCCCTGATTATTTTTATTGTGAAAATTTATTTTATTAATAGAATTTTTTAATTCCCATTATTTCACGCACTTCGCTAAGTGTTTTTGACGCGCGTTCACGAGCTTTATCAGCTCCTTGTTTTACAACGTGAGCAAGTAGTGCATCATCATTTTGAATTTCAAGGATGCGTTCTCTGATAGGAAGAGTAATTTTTAAAATATCTTCAGCGAGTTGTTTTTTTAGATCACCATAGCGTATAGAACAATCGGCATAGGCATCTTTAAATTGTTGGATAACTTCTGGTGCCGATGTTAATTGCATTAATGTAAATAGGTTTTCGATGGGTTGTGATATCGGCGAGTTAGGAATTTGTGGACCTTCATCGGTAACCGCGCGCATCACTTTTTTGCGTAAAACTTTTTCTTCGTCAATTAGATAGATGCAATTACCTTCGCTTTTCCCCATTTTCCCTGAGCCATCAAGTCCAGGTACTTTTACTGCGTTGCCTCCAAAATTGAAATTTTCAGGTTCCGGGAATAAATCCACGCCATAAAATGAATTGAAACGGCGTGCAAAACGGCGAGTTAGTTCAAGATGTTGTTCTTGATCTTTTCCTACAGGTACTTTATTCGCTTTTTGGATTAGAATGTCAACAGCCATTAAAGTAGGGTAGGTTAGAAGACCTGCATTTACACGCTTGTTAGAGTCGGTGCCAATGATTTCTTTCTCAATATCATCGTTGTCGCTCTTAATCCCTAATTGTTTACGTGCTTTATCCTTAAAAGATGCTGTACGCATCAATTCGCCAATTCCCACATGCATGTTCAACAATAGGTATAGTTCTGAGATTTCAGGAACATCGCTTTGAACAAAGATAGTCGCTTTGTCTGGGTCAACACCGGCAGCGAGATATTCTGCAAGAATGTTTTTTACGTTGGAATGTAATGTTTTGGGGTCGGGATGTGTTGTCAGAGCATGTAAATCTGCAATAAAATACATGCAATCATAATCTTCTTGCATTTTTACAAATTTACTCAATGCTCCAAAATAATTTCCTAAGTGAAGATTTCCT
>CAZCEB010000170.1:0-4396 GCA_964497305.1 uncultured Muribaculaceae bacterium
AATTGCGAGCAAAACCATTTATGTATGGCATAATGGTAAATAATATCAAAAGGGGAGGGGTGAATATTCCTGTATTGGCACAAACAGAATTGCATGCCGGTGATACATTGACAATAAATGGTCTTGCAAGAGAGGTTAATGTGGCTGCGCCTCAACTCGGTTATGTTGACCGCCCTACAAATCAAACCGATTTGATATTTGTGGGACTTGGTATCGTTATAGGTGGATTAATAGGTGCATTAACATTGCACATGGGAGGAGTTCCCATCAGCCTCAGTACAAGTGGAGGCGCATTGATTGCCGGGCTTGTATTTGGATGGTTACGTTCTAAACATCCTACATTTGGTCGCATCCCTGAGCCTTCATTATGGATATTGAATAATTTGGGCTTGAATATGTTTATAGCTGTAATTGGGATCACAGCAGGTCCAACGTTTATAAGTGGGATAAAAGAAGTAGGGTTTATGTTGTTCATTGCCGGGATATTGGCAACTTCAATACCATTGTTTGTGGGATTGTGGATGGGTGCAAAACTATTCAAGTTCCACCCTGCAATAAATCTCGGTTGTTGTGCCGGTGGACGAACAACAACGGCAGCTCTTGGTGCAATTCAAGATTCTTTGCAAAGTTCAATCCCTGCAATGGGTTATACAGTTACCTATGCAGTGGGTAATACACTACTAATCCTTTGGGGTGTTGCAATTGTGTTGATGATGGCTTAAAACTTTAACAATATAATTGATTTAATATTATGGATAAACAACAAAAAAATGATAGTCTTGTGAATCGAGACTATGAAAAAGAATTAGAAAAAATGAGCCCATTTGAAATTAAAAATAAGCTCATAGAAATGGCACAAGAGGACGCTCGAAAATCGACGGCTACATTCCTTAATGCCGGGCGAGGTAACCCAAATTGGATTGCCACGGTGCCACGTGAAGCTTTCTTCCTTTTGGGCAAATGGGCTCTTTCTGAATGTCGTCAGGTAAAGGATGTGGGGGATGGCGTTGCCGGTATTCCATCGCTTAATGGTAGTGCCCATCGACTAAGGGAGTTTATTATCGAACACAAAGATGAGGAAGGTGCAGCCTTATTGGAAGGTGCATTTGATTATCTTGTGAAGGGCAAAGGCGCTAATGCCGATGCTGTAGCTCATGAATGGGCTGAAGCTGTTATTGGCGACCAATATCCCACACCCGACCGCATCTTGAAGCACACCGAAATCCTTGTGCAAGACTATCTTGCTCAAGAAATGGGTGGAAATGTTAGTTGCGACGGGCAATATGACTTGTTTGCAGTTGAGGGTGGCACAGCAGGGATGTGTTATGCATTTGATTCGCTACAAGAAAATCATTTGTTAAAGAAAGGAGATTCAATAGCGTTGATGACACCTATATTTACTCCTTACATAGAAATCCCTCAGCTTGACCGATTTGGTTTTAATGTAACAATGATAAGTGCCAATAAGGTTGAACAGGATGGCTATCACACATGGCAGTACTCCGATGAGGAGATAAATAAATTGCGTGATAAAAAGATAAAATTGCTATGCCTTGTAAATCCGAGCAATCCGCCATCTTACACACTCTCTCGCCACACACTTGATTTGATAATTGATGTCGTGAAAAAAGATAATCCCGATTTGATGATTATCACCGATGATGTTTATGGTACATTTGTACCTCATTTCTGCTCATTGATGTATGAATTGCCACATAATACCATGTGTGTATATTCTTTCTCTAAATATTTCGGGGCTACAGGATGGCGTCTTGCTGTTATTGCCGTTAATAGATTGAATATATTTGACTCGCTCATTGACTCATTGCCCGATGGAGACAAAGAAACTCTTTATCGTCGTTATGGCTCATTGTCATTACACCCCGATAAAATTCGTTTCATTGATCGCATGGTAGCTGATAGTCGTCTTGTTGCACTTAATCACACAGCCGGCTTGTCAACACCACAGCAGATGCAGATGGCTCTGTTTGCTGCTTATGCGTTGTTGGATAAAGAGGGCGTGTATAAAAAACGCATGCAGACAATCATTCAAAATCGTCTTGAAGCATTGTGGAAAACAACAGGATTTACACTATTGCCTGATGCGTTGCGTGCAGGGTACTATTCTGAAATAGATATGATGGTGTGGGCTCGCAAATTCTATGGCGATGACTTTGCTAAATATCTTGAAACAAATTATGAGCCACTTGATTTTGTAATGCGACTTGCCAATGAAACTGCAGTAGTGTTGTTAAATGGAGACGGCTTTGCCGGACCCGATTGGTCAGTGCGCATCTCTCTTGCCAACCTTGACCGCAAGTCCTATCTGAAGATAGGTACCGCCATTCGCACAATCCTTGACGAATACTACGCCACCTATAAGGTTATTAAATAATATAATTTTAGAGAGCCTGTCTAACATCAGACAAGCTCTCTATGTTTTTTTGTAAATCTTTAACGTATTATAATTTACTTATAAATCTGTAGGAATTCATCGGTCGAATATTTAGTACCTAAAGGACCATAGTCTCCCAATGCCTTATGTGCCATTTGCTTGTCAGGATTGGTTATGCTGTTGTATGGATCGCCGTATGGTGTTGGAGTCATGGTACTCATAGAGTATTGCCATGTCTTGTCGGGTAGAATATTTGAGTGAGATTTATTTTTTTTCGAAAGCGAAAATGTCAACAAGTTTAACGTTGAAACGTAAAGCAGAATAAGGCTTTATCACTCCATTGTCGGCTGCTCCATAAGCCGAGCGATAGGGGATAACCATTTCAACGCTATCGCCAACGTGCATGTTTTCTAATGCAATTTGCCATCCTTGAATCACATTACTGCATTTTGTGCGGTAAATGCTGTCGCCCCATTTTGTCAATGTGTAGGATGAATCGAATGCCTCGTCGTTGTAAAGACGACCAATGTATTTTACATCAACGGTGCTTGTTAGCATTGGCGTTAGATTCCCCGCGGTTTCGCTGCGGTCATTGAAATAATGCAATAGGATGTATTGTGTTGGGTCCCAATCGGGTGTTACCTTATTGTAATACGGTGTTCCATCGGGATTGGTGCGAGCTTCCTGTTCAAGTATCCATGCTTCATTAGCTTCACGCCAACCTTGATAATCTTCCCACACATTATTATCATCATTTCCGCATGATGCAACAATAAGCATTATTGCCGAAACTAAAAAAATAGGTAGTTTTTTCATCCTGATAAAATATTAGAATTCTACTACTGGAGCTTTTTCGGCACCGGCTTCGGCTTTGAATTGTGGTTTTGCCTCAAATCCAAATATTCCGGCAAAAATGTTACCGGGGAATTTTTTGATTTTGGTGTTGAACTCTTTTACCGCTTCGGTGTAGCGTTGACGCTCTGTTGAGATGCGATTTTCAGTCCCTTCAAGTTGAGTTTGTAGGTCTTGGAAATTAGAGTTCGCCTTCAAATCGGGATAAGCCTCGCGTACAGCGTTTACATAGATGTCGAGAGCGCCTTTTAGGCTGCTTTGTGCTTGTTGGAATTTTTCAAGCCCTTCCTGAGAGGCTTGAGCTTCAGCAGCCGATACCGCATTAGCATCGTTATAAGCTTTAGAAAGCCCCACACGAGCATCAGTAACTGATTGTAGAGTTGTGCTTTCGTGTTCGGCATATCCCTTTACTGTATTTACAAGGTTGGGGATGAGGTCGGCACGACGTTGGTATTGGTTTTCAACTTGAGCCCATGTTTGTTCAACAACCTGCTCTTTTTCAACCATTCCATTGTAGTTGCTGCAAGCTCCTCCGCAAAGGAGAAGGACAATAACGCCAACTACTATTAATGTTATATATTTTTTCATCGTGAAAATATTTTTATTTGTTATCCTAATTTGCGAAGCAATGCGTTAAGACTCACATTATCGTGAATTAATTTGTGTAGGTCGGCAATAGCTACACGACTTTGTTGCATAGAATCACGTTCGCGAAGTGTAACGGTGTTATCTTCAAGAGTTTGGTGGTCAACAGTGATACAATAAGGAGTACCGATAGCATCTTGACGACGATAACGTTTACCGATAGAGTCTTTTTCTTCATAGTGAGTAGTGAAATCAAATTTGAGTTCGTTAACGATTTCACGAGCTTTTTCGGGAAGTCCATCTTTGCGAACAAGTGGCATAACAGCACATTTTACTGGAGCAAGAGCTGCCGGCAAGTGAAGTACTACGCGAGTGTCGCCACCTTCAAGTTTTTGTTCTTCATAAGAAGAGCAGAGAACAGAGAGGAACATGCGGTCAACACCGATAGATGTTTCGATAACGTCAGGAACGTATGATTCATTCAATTCAGGATCGAAATATTTGATGTTCTTGCCTGAATATTTCTCATGTCACAGCCCAGCACCTTCATCACACCAATCTCTT
>CAZCEB010000171.1:0-4334 GCA_964497305.1 uncultured Muribaculaceae bacterium
ACGGTAATAGGCAAGGGTGTTACTCACATTGATGAAATGGAAGGTGCACGTTTTGTAATACTTGCTCTTGATCGTGCAGTTTATCTAAATCCGGGACAAGAATTTTATGTAAGAGTTTCTTATCCTATTGGAGTTGAATGGCCTGCATATTTGTCAAATAAACAAGATGCGGTAGTAGATAATCGATATATGGGTTATGTGGAAGGTTATGGATGGTTTGACCTTGCAGCTATGTTCAAAAATCAATATGGCTCGCTTGGTTATATCATGTCATGTCTTGAAACTGTACCCGGAGCTCCATGGGTTAAGATTTTGAACCCAGATTCAGACAAAGAGGGAACTCTTGAACCTGAATCTTCCCTTGCTATTAACTTTGAAATTAATGCAGCATATGCTCCTTTGGAAAAAGGAAATAAAGCTGTACTTGTTGTTAAGAGCAATGACCCTGCACAACCAGTTATTAATTTCCCTATTTATTTAGATAATAATGCTGCTCCTGAAATTACATCTCCTTCACAAATTGTTTATGCAAAAGAAGCAGAAACAACACGTGTTGAGGTTGTAGTTAAAGATGTTGAAAATGATGACTTTACAATACGCATTGATGATTCAGGAAGCATGTCAGATATTCAAAGTGCAACTGCAATCAATAGCGCCGATGCTGAAATCTCAATCGAGGGGAATAATGTTTCTGTTAAGAATGCAGCTGAAGGAGTTAAAATGATTGTTGGTATTGCTCCTAAGTATGAAACTGCCGGAGAATATACTTTGACAGTTACGGCTACTGATACATGTGGATTGGAAAGACAATCAGTTGTGAATTACGTTGTTGAGCACACTAACCGCGCTCCTGAAGCATCAACTATAGCTAATATCTCTATCGTAGAAGGTGGCTCTTCAAATGTAATTAAATATGCTGATTACTTTACTGATCCTGATGGAGATGAATTGACCTATTCAATGATGTTTACAACTGAAGGTGTCGTTACTGCATATACAACAGAGACAGGAGTTATCTTCTATGGCGAGACTGTAGGAACGGTTTATGTTGCTATCGTTGCAACTGATGTTAATGGTGCTGAAACAGCTACATATTTTGAAGTAACTGTTACAGAACTTTCAGGTATTGAAAACATCTCAATTGATGCTGAGGTAGGTATATATCCAAATCCTGTTGTAGAAACACTTTATGTAACATGTGATTTCAATAGCACTGATGTAAATTATACTATCTACAACGAAAGCGGAGCAGTTGTTTACACATCAACATGTGAATCTGTACAAGGAGAAGCAAAAGCAATAAATGTTTCTAACCTTTCTGATGGTCTTTACATCCTCAAAGTAACTGGCAATGGTGGTGTCGCAACATATCCTATTGTAAAACAATAGTCAGAACTTAAGATTGAGTATTATATTTTAATTCTCAATTCCCTTGATATGGTCGGGGCGGTTATTTTAACCGTCCCGACTGTCTTTTTAAGAATTTAAGTATCAAGCATTGTGCATTATAAATTAAAAGAGTTATCTTTGCATATTAATAGTTAAATTATCAGTATTATGCGCACGAAGATAGGTGTAATATTATCAATATTATCGTTGGGATTTGTTGCCAATGCAGCAAATGTAAATGTTCAAGCCGGCGGCCTTGCTGAGGCTGTAGCTGATGATCTCACAGCAACGACATTGACTATAACCGGAGAGATAAATGCAGCCGATATTGCATTTATTGCTGAAAATATGACTGAATTGACAACTCTTGATATGTCTGCTGCTAAGATTGTTGCATATTCAGGAGAGCCTATTATAACAGGTAAAAAAGAATATTCCGAGAACGTGCTCCCGGCTTATTCATTAATGGGGACAAAAATAACAAGTATTATATTGCCAGCTGGGCTTGTTGAAATAGCAGAAGCATCTCTATCTTCAACACCCATTGTGTCAATAACTATTCCGGAAACTGTAACAACGATAGGTCAAGGAGCATTTAGTAATTGTGATGAACTTACATCAATAGAATTGCCGGCATCGGTAACATCGATAGCTTCACATGTATTTCTTGATTGTGATAAATTGGCAAATGTAAAATGTGTAGCAGGGATAACAACAATACCTAAATCAATGTTTGCTCGTTGTAAATCTTTGACCGAGATTGTTCTGTCAGAGGATTTAAGTGTGATAGAATCTGCAGCATTTTCAGGATGTGGAAATTTGTCGACAATGCAATTCCCCGCAAAGTTGACTGAAATTGGTGATGATGCTTTCCAACAGACAGGATTGCTTGAAGTGAATTTGAGTCAATGCGAGAGCCTTTCCGAAATAGGAGCATGGTCATTCTCTCGTTGTGCATCATTGAAAAAAGTTATATTGAATGATAATATTTCATTTATTGGAGAAGGCGCTTTTTTTGATAATATTGCATTGGCTGAATTTAATGTGCCTACATCGTGTAAAGCAATAAGCAATTATATGCTCAAAGGTAATTCAAATGTAATTACTGATAAATTATTGCATAATAATGTAGCAGAGATAGGCGATTATTCATTAATGGGGATGAACAATGTTGCGACATTTAATCTTCCGGCGTCGGTAATGATGATTGGAGATAATGCTTTTGAGGGATGGACAGCATTAACAGAATTAAATGCAGTTGATCACACCGAAGTTCCACAACTTGGAGAGAATGTTTGGCAAGGTGTAGATCAAACATTGGCAACGTTAAAAGTGTCTAATACTGTAATGTATGAAGCGTTTTCAACTGCCGATCAATGGAGTGAATTTAATATAAAAATATCAGATTTGGTGGGGATACAAGAAGATATAGAGGATAATACCGATTATATTAATGCCTATTTTGTTGGAAATAATCTCATTGTGAAAACAACATCTGATATTATTGATATGCACATTTATGATTCGTCAGGCCGTCAATATTTGAGCCTATCGCCTAAATGTAATGAATTGACAATAGATGCTTCGGCATGGAATTGTAATATCTATATAGCAAAAATTGTGCTTGTTTCAGGAGAATCTGCGACAATGAAAATTGCTCGTCGTTAATTACGATAGCATTGGATAAAAATCTTTATGGGAAAAAATAAACTACGAAAATTTAAGGATATGGAAACCATGGAATGTGTGTTTCAATATCCTTTTGCTATATTAAAAGAAAGCGGATTTCCATTGCGTGGAAAGTGGAATGAAGAGTATTTCAAGAATGATAATCCTATTGTACTTGAATTGGGATGTGGAAAAGGTGAATATGCTGTAGGGTTAGCTGAAAAATTCCCCGATAAAAATTTTATCGGTATAGATATTAAGGGCGCGCGCATGTGGACCGGAGCAGGACAGGCGACTAAAAGAGGGATGAAAAATGTAGCTTTCCTTCGCACAAATATTGAGCTATTGCCCCATTTCTTTGCCGAGAATGAGATTTCAGAAATATGGATTACATTCCCTGACCCTCAGATGAAGAAAGTGCGTAAGCGTCTCACATCTACAAGATTCTTGGAATTGTATCGACAGGTACTTGTTGCTGATGGGCTTGTTCACTTAAAAACTGATAGCCCATTTCTATACACTTATACACATTTAATGGCGCAACACAATCAGTTGATAACCCCTATTAATACTGATGATTTGTATCACTCTGATATCGTTACTGATATTCTTGAGATACGCACATTCTATGAGCGACAATGGCTCGATCGCGGATTGACAATTAAATACATCAACTTCATTCTCGATCACACTACAGAATTGACAGAGCCTGAAGTTGAGATTGAGTTTGACACATATCGCAGTTTTTCTCGTGGAGAAATCCAATGTCCTGAACTCTGTAACCCACAAGTTACGATTAAACAAAATTAAACATGGAAAGATTATATCCGACACTCATAACAGAAGCATTGCGCAATGTGCGTTATCCCGGTAATGGGAAAAATCTTGTTGAGCTTGAGATGGTTGAAGATGATATACGCATTGATGGAAACAAAGTGAGTTTTTCGTTGATATTCGATAAACCTACAGATCCATTTATCAAATCGGTGGTGAAGGCTGCCGAGACAGCAATATTGACTTATGTCTCTCCCGAAGTAGATATTAAAGGAAACATAGCCGTAAAGACTCGTCGCCCTATCCCTGAAAAACCCGCAAATCCACTTCCCGGAGTAAAGAATATAATAGGTGTATCATCAGGAAAAGGAGGGGTAGGGAAATCAACTGTTGCCAGCAATCTTGCAGTAGCTCTTGCACGTGAGGGTTATAAAGTTGGACTCTTGGATGCTGATATTTTTGGGCCTTCGGTTCCCAAAATGTTTGGTGTTGAGGATGAGCAA
>CAZCEB010000172.1:0-4315 GCA_964497305.1 uncultured Muribaculaceae bacterium
CCCCCTGCTCCCAAAGCAGGTGCGCTAACCGGACTGCGCTACACCCCGATTGCATGGTCTTTATTGACTTTTGCGGTGCAAAGGTAATCAGTTTTTTTATTATACGCAAACAATTTTACCTTTTTCTTTAAAATATTTTTATTTATCACATTCTGTGCGTATGTAATGATGCGCTGCTTGGCATTCATGCAATTGTTGATCAACTATCAAATGGCGATTGGCCATTGTGGCAATCTGAGACATTTCATGGGAAACAAGCAATATTGTCGTATGCTTAGACAATTCCGCAACTATTTCATATATTTTTCCTTCAAATCGTTTATCGACATAGCTCAATGGCTCATCCAATACAAGCACACGCGGATTGGAAATTATAGCTCTACCAAGCAAAGCGCGTTGTAATTGTCCTCCTGACAGATTTCCTATTGAACGACAGGCGTGCTCTTTCAATCCAATTAATGAAATTGTTTCCTCTACACGGCTTTTAATTTCTTCTTTTTTCATCTTCTGCCCCAACAACCCGGAAGATACAACCTCTTCAACACTTATTGGAAAACGTTGATCTATCATGTTTTTTTGTGGCAAATAACCTATAGGTAAGTCGCAAACAATTTCTCCCCCACTACGAAACACAACTTCACCTTGAGTTGGCGACAATAATTTAAGGATAACTCGTAACAATGTTGTTTTTCCTCCTCCATTAGGACCGGTAATAGCAAGAAAATCGCCCTCATTAACAGCTAGCGACACATCACGCAGAGCAATGCGATTATCCCACTGCATCCACACATGTCTTAGCTCAATCATCTTATTTTGAGGCAATCGCATCGGCAATAATCAACATTTCGTGATTCCATTGATAATTCAATGGATCAATAGTTACCATCTCTGCACCAATTTGCTCATTTATGACCTCAGCCTGACGATTATCAAATTCTTTCTGATAAAAAAACACATTAGCATTATGAGCTTTTGCCTCATCTATCTTAGTCTGCAATTGCTGAACTGATGCTTCTTTCCCCTCTTGCCCCACACTTATTTGGAGCAGCCCATAGTCTCTTGCAAAATAGCTTAATGATGGATGCCACACAAGAAATGCTGTTCCCCTTTTTTCGGCTAACATTGACGCCAAGCGAGCATCCAACGAATCAAGTTCTGCTTCAAACTGCTTATAATTTTTCTGATAATATTCAGCATTTTTACTATCTATCTCTGTCATCGCATCATACATATTTTTCACTATGATGCGAGCATTTTTTACGGAACTCCATGTGTGAGGATCTATATCATGACTATGATGCCCCGATAGATGGTTGTGATGAGAACATTCTCCATGCGTTCCAACAAGCAAATTCACGCCATCGGAATTATTATATATTCTTAGATCCGGATTGTTATTTTTTATACGATCGATTATTGCTGACTCAAAGCCCAAATTTCCAATCATAAAATAGGCTTCGCTATTTTCAAGATTCATCAAATGAGTCAAACTCGGCTCATAAGTTTCGGGGTTACCTCCTGTTGCGAGCAGACATTTTACATCTATCTTATCTCCAACTATTTTTTCTAAAAAATATTTCTGAGGTTGCAAGCTCACAGTTACAACCGGTTTCTTGGAGACGCCCCCTCCACACGCAACAAGTAAGGCAGCGCAAATCACAAGTCCTATATATCTAAGCCACACAAACATAGAACAACAGCATAATTCTATAATAAAAACTTAAGCATAAAGAATGCTGCAAGTATATACATGCTTATCGTTACCCGTTTAAATTTGCCACATATCAAATTTATTGCAACATAGCTAAGATGACCAAGGACAATTCCATCTGAAATACTATAAGCCAATGGCATAAATACTATACATATAAATGCAGGTATAGCATCTAAATAATTGTTGAAATCAATCTTCATTACTGACGACATCATCATTAGCCCTACAAGGACTAATACAGGCGCAGTTGCTGCTCCGGGGATTGATAAGAAAAATGGAGCCAAGAAAAGAGCAGACAAGAAGCACAACCCTGTTACAAATGCAGTCAATCCACTACGTCCACCTTCATTCACTCCCGATGCACTTTCAACAAATGTTGTAACCGTACTTGTTCCCATTATTGCTCCTGTTGTAGTTCCAATCGCATCAACCAAGAAAGCCTGTTTCAAACGAGGTATTTTCCCATCTTTTACCATTCCGGCTTTATTTGCAACGCCTATAATAGTCCCTATTGTGTCAAATAGGTCCACAAAAAGCAATGTAAACACGATTATGAACATATCTGGAGTAAAGATTTTGTCCCATTCAAATTTAAAGAAAATAGGCTCTATTGATGGAGGGGTGCTAAATATGCCATCAAAATGGGTTACACCCATTGGTATCCCAATTAATGTTGTCAAAATTATACCATAAAGCATTGCTCCTTTAACCTTTTTAATCAATAAAACTGATGACAATAATATACCTATTACGCCTAACAATGCCGGTCCCTTTGTAATATCGCCCAAACTTACAAGTGTTGCATTACTATTTACTACAATTCCTGCATTTTGCAGTCCGATAAAGGCAATATACAATCCAATACCTGCGCTAATCGCGTTTTTTAATGTATCGGGCAATGCATATACGATTTTTTCTCTCAGATTACTAACCGTCAACAATATAAAAATCAAGCCTTCCAAAAATACTGCTGTAAGAGCAAATTGCCATGAATAGCCCATTATCATACATATAGTATAGGCAAAGAACGCATTCAACCCCATTCCGGGAGCCAACGCAAATGGCAACTTTGCATATAACCCCATCAAAATTGTTACAGCAGCCGAAATAAGCACAGTTGTTGTAAACAATGCACCTTTATCCATTCCTGTTTCACTCAAGATATTAGGATTAACAGCTAAGATATATGCCATTGTTAAGAATGTCGTAATACCAGCAGTAATTTCTGTCCGTACTGTTGTTTCTTTAGGATTAAAACCAAATAATTTAGCAAGCATCATTTTTCAATTTAATTAAATTTAAACACAAAGTTAACCTTTTTTATAAACATACCGATGTATTTGCGATGCAATTTTTTCAAGGTTAATTTTATTTCCCTCATTATTTTCAACCATTAGCAACAATGGAACTTCCGGCAAACCTTTTCCATAGGCAGGTTGCACATAATTAAACTCACATTGAGAAACAAATCCATTTCGTTTATAAAATTCGATACGCCTACATGCTATTTCGCCACTACTTGGCAATTCCACTTCAAGCACAACTGGCGTATTATCAACACAACAAAAACTCCTTATTGCCCGACTACCTATTCCTTTTCTCCGCATTGATTCTGCAATTGCGAAATGCTCTACATATCGAAATCGGTCTAATTCCCACCATGCGACAAAACCAGCAAATTGACAATCTTCAATTACAACCCACATGAAATATTTTTCATGTGGTGCATTTATCTTATATACAATATCATCCCACGGTCGACGCTCTTCTATGGGAAATGAATTTAAATATAATTGTTTTATATCTTCCAAATACTCTATTTGAGTATTAATATTAATTAAACAAGTTTTCACTTTAGCTTATTTTTCTACAAATATATAGCTTTTAGTCTAAATTTTTAGTTTAAAATTTTCATCATGGCAGTATTTTAATAACTTTGTATGCACAAATATATTTAATTATAAAAAATATGGGACGTCCTCAACTTGACTCTTTAGACATCAAGATTTTACAAATGCTTGCCAATAACGCACGCAGACCATTCCTTGAAATCGCACGCGAATGTAATGTTTCAGGAGCCGCAATACATCAACGTATACAAAAACTAACATCTTTAGGAGTAGTTAAAGGCTCTGAAATGCTCATTGAGCCATCTACAGTAGGCTATGACACTTGTGCCTATATTGGTTTTTTCCTCAAAGACCCATCTAAATTTGATTATGTCGTTGAAGAACTAAAAAAAATACCGGAAGTCATAGAATGTCATTTTACAACAGGACAATATGACATGTTCATAAAATTATATGCTCGTAATAATGACCATCTATTACACATCATACATGATCAATTACAACATTTAGGTCTTGCTCGCACAGAATCTCTAATATCTTTTAAAGAAGTTTTCAAACGACAAATTCCTATACAATCAGAAATCTAAATAATTTATAAATAACACAGGGAGCTATTTGCTCCCTGTGTTATTTATATTTATTATTGCTTATAGCGACAATGATAACAGATATTAATAAAAAGTTTGTACCTTTGTATTTTA
The DNA here is from genome assembly GCA_964497305.1 of uncultured Muribaculaceae bacterium. Taxonomy (GTDB): domain Bacteria; phylum Bacteroidota; class Bacteroidia; order Bacteroidales; family Muribaculaceae; genus RGIG4079. The sequence continues at coordinate 4,266 of CAZCEB010000172.1, forward strand.
AATCCATTGAATACAATAATGAAAGAAATAGTATTAAGTGGCATTAGAGC
>CAZCEB010000173.1:0-4280 GCA_964497305.1 uncultured Muribaculaceae bacterium
ATCGTAATTAGTAACAATATTATTTTATAAATTTTCATATTAAATATTTTATTGGTACGAAATTATGAAAAAATATCACATAATAGAAATTGTTGCACAATTTAGGATAAAATATGCAACGTTATTGTTAATTATTGCCGAAAAATTATTAATTTCGCACAGAATTTACAAAAATGTGCAATAAATGGTTATAAAGACGCGCGAAAAATTGATTGAAGTAGCTCGACAACTCTTTGCCTATAAAGGTATTGAGAATACAACCATGAATGATATAGCTAGTGCATCAGATAAAGGAAGACGAACAATTTATACATATTTCAAAAATAAACGAGAAATATATAACGCCGTTGTTGAACAAGAAAGTGAACAAATGGTCTCTCAATTAAGAGAGATAAATTCTCTAAACATTGCTCCAATAGAAAAATTAGAAAAATTTTTGACATTACGATTTGGAATGCAAAATGATCTCTTGACTCGTCAAGAGGGTTTTCGTACATTATTTAATCGGGATGTAAAAAAGGTTGATAAAATACGGAAACTCGCTTTTTCTAAAGAAATAGAAATCTTAAAATCAATATTAGAAGAAGGTATTGCTAAATTGGAATTTATTCCAGTGCAAGCTCAAAGATTGGTGCCATTAATACATATACTATTGCAAGGAATTGATTTTTCTTATTTGCGAGACAATGTATTAGAACCAAATAATATTGAGAGTGCAACAAATGAGAATGTTATAAAATTTATATTAGAAGGAATAAAATTATAATAGAATAAAAATGTATATTAATTCTACAGGTTATTACATCCCAGAAGGAAGGGTCTACAATGATTACTTTTTAAATGTTAATGGACTAACTAGTGATTGGATTTTAAAACGAACAGGAATAAGTTCACGCTCTATCGCTGCTGAAAATGAAGGTCATAATTCAATGGGATTAGATGCTATTGCCGATGCAGTCTCAAAACTCCCATATGATATTAAGGAAGTCGATTTAATTGTATCTGCATCATATTCACCCTATGACACAGTTGCGACATTGGCTCATATAACACAACAAAAATACGATATCCCCGACATGAAGGCAGTATATGCTTCTGCTGCATGTTCATCATTTGTTAATGGTTTGGAAATTGTAGAAGGGTACTTTGCTATGGGAAAAGCAGAAAAGGCATTGCTTGTATGCTCTGAGCACAATACATATTATAGCAACGAAAGTGATCCTAAGTGTGGACATTTATGGGGCGATGGTGCTGTTGCTTTTTTCTTATCAAGAGAACGACAAAGTGATAATGATGCAGAAATTAAGCATATTTACACTCGTGGGTTAGGTAATGTGGGTAAAGGACCAGAGGGTGTGCGCTTAAGACCAAAAGAGGGGGGAATTGCAATGCCCGATGGTAAAGATGTATTTATTCATGCATGCAAATATATGGTGCAAGCTCTTGATGGAGTAACATCTCCTGAAGGTATGAAAATACAAGACCTTTCATACATTATATGTCATCAAGCCAATAAACGTATTGTTGCTAACGTTGCTCACCAATTAGAATTAAGTGATGATAAGTTCATAAATAATATAGCAGAACTTGGTAATACCGGCTCTGCAAGTGCGGCAATAGTCTTTGCTCAAAACCAAAATAAATTCAAAAAAGGCGACCGTATTGGACTAACTGTTTTTGGTGGTGGATATTCATGTGGCGCTTTCATGGTCGAAATATAAGATTTTCTGTAAATTTACGTTTATACTAAAGATTAATTATAAAAATATAAATTATGAAATTACTTGAAGGGAAAACCGCTCTCATAACAGGTGCTGCTCGCGGTATAGGTAAGGCTCTTGCTTTAAAATTTGCTCAAGAAGGAGCAAATATCGCATTTACCGATTTGGTAATAGATGAAAATGGGAAACAAACAGAAGCCGAAATAGCTGCTCTTGGCGTAAAAGTGAAAGGATACGCCTCTAATGCTGCAGATTTTAACCAAACTAAAGAAGTTGTAGCTGAAGTTCATAAAGATTTTGGTTCTATAGACATCTTGGTAAATAATGCAGGGATTACTAAAGATGGTCTTATGATGCGTATGACAGAACAACAATGGGATGCAGTTATTGCGGTTAATCTAAAAAGTGCATTTAATTTTATTAATGCATCTCTACCAATAATGATGCGTCAACGTTCAGGTAGCATTATCAACATGGCTTCAGTTGTAGGTGTTCATGGAAATGCAGGACAATCGAACTATGCAGCATCAAAAGCTGGTCTTATCGCATTAGCAAAAAGTATTGCTCAAGAAGTTGGATCTCGTGGAATTCGCGCAAATGCTATTGCTCCAGGATTTATCGAAACAGCAATGACTGCAGCTCTACCTGAAGAAGTTCGTCAAGAATGGGCAAAAAAAATTCCATTGCGTCGTGGTGGTCAAGTTGAAGATATTGCAAATGTTGCAACATTCCTTGCTTCGGATATGTCAAGCTATGTTACAGGTCAAGTCATTCAAGTTGATGGCGGTATGAATATGTAATTGATAATAAATTATATTTCAAACGGCATTTTCTTTTAGAGAATGCCGTTTTGCTTTAAATACTGATTTAATTTACATCATTTCTTAAACTCATTTTGTTATTTCAAGGAATTAAGCTAACTTTGAACACAAGATATTATACATATGCTTAAATACAATACACAACAAAAGAAGCTTATATTACCCGAGTATGGACGTAATATACAACAAATGGTTGATCATTGTCTAACAATTGAAGACCGAGAAGAAAGAACCCGTTGTGCCTATTCAATTATAAATACAATGGGAAACTTATTCCCAAATCTTCGAGATATCGAAGATTTTAAGCACAAATTATGGGATCATCTTGCAATAATGTCTGATTTTAAACTTGATATTGATTATCCTTGTGAAATAGTAAAACCAGAAAATCTTAATACTCTCCCTGAAAAGGTTAAATATAAACTATCTCCTATCAAGTATCGTCATTATGGTAAAAGTATTGAATTAATGATAGCTAAAGCTTCAACGATGGAAATTGGAGAAGAAAAAGATACATTAATTTTACTAATAGCAAATCATATGAAAAAATTGATGCTATCTGTTAATAGCGATGGCGTTGATGATGCTAAGATACTTAAGGATTTACGTGATTATTCTCATGGGTTGATTAATTTAGATTCAGAAACATATCATCTACACGAATTTAAAGAAGCCTCAAATCAGCAAAATAAACGCAAGAAAAAGAAATAATTTAGATGATAACAGATTCCCAAATTACAAATATTGGTAAATTGGTAAAACCTCATGGTATCAATGGTGAAATTCTAATTACCACAGATTTTGATATTGATATATCTGCTATTAAATGTTTCATTATTAACATTGATGGTATAAATGTACCTTTTTTTTTAAATTCCGTTAGATCTCGTGGTAAAGAATCCTATTTAGTCTTAATTGATGGAATTAATAATGAGGAGCAAGCATTGAAAATATGTAACAAAACATTATGTATTTTAAAAGCTGATATTGATGATTTTGAAGAGAATGAAGAGGGATTTTATGCAACCGATTTAATTGGTTATAAAATATATCTTTCAGATTCTGATTTACCTATTGGTGAAATTGTTGATATCGAAGATAGCACTGAAAATGCATTATTTATTGTTGAACAGGAAAATAAAAACATAACATATATTCCTATTGTCATTGAATTTATAAAAAATATATCTACAGAAACATTAACCATTACAATGGATTTGCCAATAGGTTTACTTGATTTGAATTAAATATGGAACTAGAATTTAGCGAAGAAAAAGCGATAAAATATATTAAAAGTCGCCTCCCTCTTGAAGTCGAGTATGATGATGATGATATATTAAATGTAATTGATATTATATTTGATTATTATGAAGATAATAATTTGCTTGATATCAATTGTGAAGTAGATGATTCTGAAGAAATGATGAAAGAAGAATTGGTTATACATGTTTCAAAACTATTAAAGAAAGATCCATATAACCAAATCGCACCCGAACATATTAAAATTATAGTGAGTGCAGAGTTAGAATATGAACAGTCTATTGGTTTTGATGAATAACATAGTAAAATTTAATCTATCTAATTTTGTATTAGTTCTGTTATTTATAATGACAACGAATATAATACAAGCACAAAATAAGAACACCTCTTCTTCTTTTTTGAAAGAAGAGATTATGCATTTAGATTTTGATGTAAATATAAATATTCCAAAGATAAAGGATAGATACAAGTCTACAAT
>CAZCEB010000174.1:0-4229 GCA_964497305.1 uncultured Muribaculaceae bacterium
CACAAAGTTACTACTTTTTCCATTCTATTATCTAATCAGAATAAACAAATTTAAATTATGAGCAAAATGATTGGATTTTTAAATGATTTATTATAACTTTGTCGCAAATATTAAAAAACAGTAAACAAAATGACCAATTTATTTACATCACATCACCATTATCACGGCATCTGTTTAAAGGAGGCTTGGTGATTATATGTTTTTAATTTGGCAATCACACATAATCGTTGACCGGCTTCCTCTCATGGTAACCGGTTTCTTTTTTAAATAATAAAAAACAACATATAACAATGGAAACAAGACTAAGAATCGCAGTTCAATCAAAAGGCCGTCTATATGACGAAACAATGGAATTGCTCGGTGAAGCCGGCATAAAACTCACTGCCGTAAAACGTACCCTATTGGTACCATCACGCAACTTCCCGGTAGAACTATTGTTCCTTCGTGATGATGATATCCCCGATTCTGTGGCATCAGGTATAGCCGACATAGGAATTGTAGGTCTCAACGAGGTGCTGGAAAAGGATAAAAATGTTGAAATCCTCAAAGAACTCGGTTTTAGTCGTTGCCATCTATCTCTTGCTATTCCCAAACGGATTGAATATACCGGCATTGAATGGTTTAACAATCGTAAGATTGCCACTTCCTATCCTGTAATTCTCTCAAAATTTCTAAAAGAGAAAGGTATTAATGCCGATATTCATGTTATCACCGGCTCGGTTGAAATTGCTCCGGGCATAGGTCTTGCCGATGCAATATTTGATATCGTATCATCAGGCTCTACACTTGTAAGCAATAACTTAACCGAAGTAGAGAATGTTCTCGATTCTCAAGCCGTACTAATCAGCTCAGGCAAGAAAAAATTGATAGAAGAGAAACAAGCCATCCTTGATGAATTATTATTCCGCTTTGATGCTGTCAAAGCCGCCGAAGGGAAAAAATACATTTTGATGAATGTTCCGCGCGAAAAGCTTGATAATGTATTATCGGTACTTCCCGGAATTAAAAGCCCCACAATACTACCTCTTGCCAACAATGACTGGTGTTCAATACACACTGTTATTGAGGAAAAACGTTTTTGGGAAATTATCGGTCGTCTAAGAGCCGAAGGAGCCGAAGGAATTCTTGCTCTTGATATTGAAAAAATGATACTCTAAGCGAAATGGAAATATTACGCTATCCTGAGAAAAATGATTGGTCTCGCTTATGCAAACGCGCACTTGCAGAGACAGCCATTGAGGTACAAAATATTGTTGCCGATATTATCGCAAATATTCGAGAAAGAGGAGATGAGGCCTTAATCGAGTATGAACAACGATTTACCGGGGCACAATTATCGTCTTTAAATGTTTCTCAGCAAGAAATTGACGAAGCAGAATCACTCATTTCCAGTGAACTAAAAGAATCAATATCTCTCGCGGCTCAAAACATATCGGCGTTTCACTCTGCACAGAAGATGGAGACTATTATGGTTGAAACTGCTCCCGGAGTGAAATGCATACAGAAAGCCGTTGCAATATCAAAAGTGGGGTTATATATTCCCGGAGGTAATTCGCCATTGTTTTCTACTGTATTGATGCTTGCCATTCCTGCCCGTATTGCCGGATGTGAAGAAATTACATTATGTTCTCCTGCTGGAAAAGATGGTAAAATTCACCCTGCCATTTTATATGCCGCTAAAATTGCTGGCGTACACCGCATCTACAAAACCGGTGGAGCACAAGCTATTGCAGCAATGGCCTATGGTACAGAAACAATTGCTCCTGTATATAAAATATTCGGTCCGGGAAATAGATTTGTCATGGAAGCCAAACAGCAAGTAGGACAAACAGCAGTTGCCATTGATATGCCTGCAGGACCTTCAGAAGTACTTGTTATCGCTGATGATAATGCACGCGCTGATTTCGTCGCAGCCGATTTCCTTTCTCAGGCAGAACATGGTCCCGACAGCCAATCTATTTTACTCACAACATCTGAAGCTCTTGTAGAGAAGCTACCCTTAGAGATTGAGCGATTATTATCTATATTGCCACGCCGTGAGATGATGGAAAAATCGCTCAACCATAGTCGCATTATTCTATTGAAAAATGACGATGAAATAATGGATTTTTCCAACTACTATGCGCCGGAACACTTGATAATAAACCATACTGATGCAATTAAATTGTGTGATAGAGTAAAAAATGCCGGCTCTGTATTCATCGGTGCATACTCTTCTGAAAGTGCCGGAGATTATGCTTCTGGAACAAATCACACATTACCGACATCGAGATATGCAACAGCCTATAGTGGTGTAAATCTTGATAGTTTCTGCAAAAAAATAACATTTCAAGAATTAACACCCGAAGGCATCAACTCAATAGGAAAAGCGGTAGAAATAATGGCAGAAAATGAAGATCTCATGGCACACAAAATGGCTATGACTCTTCGCATTAATGCACTAAAAAGCGAAAACAATTTATGACATTAAAAGAATTAGTCAGACCAAACATCTGGAATTTAACACCATATACTTGCGCGCGCAATGAATTTACGGGCGAAGCTCTTGCTTGGCTTGATGCAAACGAGAATAGCCGCATTTGTGAATATAACCGTTACCCCGACCCCCTACAAATTGAGGTAAAACAAAAATTAGGTGCATACCGAGGTGTCAACCCTGAAAATATTTTCTTTGGGGTTGGTAGTGATGAGTGTATTGACATTGCCTATCGTGTATTCTGTCGTCCAGGAATTGATAACGTTGTGGCAATAGAGCCAACTTACGGAATGTATCAAGTATGTGCCGAAGTTAACGACATCGAATACCGTCGTGTGAGTCTTAATGATGATTTTTCACTTGATGTAGATGCCATTATCAATGCTTGCGATGAAAGCACAAAGATTATATGGATTTGTTCTCCAAACAATCCCACAGCAAATGCATTTCCACTTGAACAGATAAAGGATATATGCAATCGTTTCAATGGTATAACAATCGTCGATGAGGCATACATTGACTTCTCTCCTATCGGCTCAATGGTACAATTCCTCAATGATTATCCACGAATGATTGTCATGCAGACATTCTCAAAGGCTTGGGCAAGTGCAGCAATCAGACTTGGAATTTCTTATGCCTCAACTGAAATTATTGATATCTATAACAAGGTTAAATATCCTTATAACATCAGCGAGTTAACTCAACAGCAAGCATTAAAAGTTCTTGCCGATTGCGACCATATTGAAGCTATTGTAAAAGAGCTTATAAATGCGCGTAATAATCTTGCATCTCAATTATCAACACTACCAATTGTAAAGCATATATACCATTCCGATGCCAATTTCCTACTTGTAAAAGTAAACAATGCCGATGATATTTATGACTACTTACGTGATGAAAAAGTGATTGTAAGAAATCGTTCTCGAGTACACAAATGTGGTGAATGTTTGCGACTAACAATAGGCAATGATACCGAAAATGCTCTTTTAATAGAAAAACTTACAGAATATGGCAACACCAGAAAATAAACAACGAGTCTTATTCATCGATCGAGACGGAACTCTGATTGTTGAGCCTCCTATTGACTATCAGGTTGATTCACTTGAAAAGCTTGAATTAGTGCCGGGGGCATTGCGTGCCATGCATTTTATTGCCTCACATCTTCCTTTTAAGCTTGTGATGGTTACTAATCAAGATGGTTTAGGGACTGACTCATTCCCTGAAGACACATTTTGGCCGGCTCACAATAAGATGCTTCGCGCATTTGAAAATGAAGGTGTTACATTTGACGATATTATTATTGATCGCACTTTTGAGCATGAGAATAAACCCACGCGCAAACCGGGAACTGCTTTGCTTGGAGAATATCTTTCCGGAAATTATGATTTAGAAAATTCATTTGTCATTGGAGATAGACTCAGCGATGTGCAACTTGCTAAAAATCTCGGATGTAAAGCCATTTTGTTACGCAACATTGATGATGTCGCTACTGAAATTTCAGAAAAGGGACTATCAGAAACAATTAGTATAATCACAACTTCATGGGACAAAGTTACTGAATTCCTTCAAGGAGGGTCTCGCCAAGCGACTATAACACGCAACACCTCTGAAACAAAAATTGAAATCTCAGTAGATCTCGATGGCACAGGTAAATGCAATATCTCAACCGGACTTGGATTCTTTGATCACATGCTTGAACAAATAGGACGACATTCAGGTATTGATTTAGATATTATGACTGTAGGAGACCTTC
>CAZCEB010000175.1:0-4227 GCA_964497305.1 uncultured Muribaculaceae bacterium
TAATTGTTTAAGAGCTTCTTGTATTATGGTTTCGGGATTTTCTCCTGCTTCTTCTGCGTAATATCTTGCAAGTCTTTCGGTTTCGGTAGGATCAAGATTGATGGCTCGAAACATAGACATGAGTTTGTTTCGTGATTTCACGTCAAATTGCATACGATTAAGATCTATATAGAAAAATTCATAGCCATTAGATGAATTTCCTGTGTATATAATATTCCCGGGCGAAAAATCTTTGTGCCATACACCTGCTTGATGAAGTCTCACAATTTCTTTGGCAAAAGCACGTAAAAGTGTATCGCAATCAGGCTTTTCTTGCCATTTTCTTAGGTTTTGGGCTTCTATATGTTGGCTTATATAGTAACTATGTTGAAGTTTAAGTCCACTACGTTCTTCTCCATATCCAATAGGTTTAGGTGTTAAAAATCCCAATTCAATTAATTTGCAGGCATTATGATAAGAACGATAGGCTTTGCTTTTGCGAAGAGTTGTGTATATAAAAGCATTTATAAAGTTTGGGAGACGAAAAGCCTTAATATTTAGCTTTTCATCTCCATATTTTAATGTGTAAACTTTATTGCGTTGTGAAAATATTACATGAGCATCATTAGGCGCTCCTTTTTGTGTAATAGTATTAACTATTTGTATTAAAGAAGCGCTATCAGGATTACATTCTGTAATATATTTTTTCATATACTCTATGCGTTTAGGGCTTGTTCAATATCGGCGATAATGTCTTTGGCATTTTCGATACCCACTGATAAACGTATCAAGTCAGGACGAACACCTGCTTCAATTAATTGTTCATCAGAGAGTTGGCGATGAGTGTGGCTCGCAGGATGAAGAACACATGTGCGAGCATCGGCAACGTGTGTTACAATTGCCGCAAGTTTAAGGTTGTCCATGAAACGTATAGAATCTTCACGTCCACCTTTTAATCCGAATGAAATAACGCCACATGAGCCGTTAGGCATATATTTTTGAGCTAATTCGTAGTATTTATTGCCTGGAAGACCACAATAATTAACCCATGCTACTCGCTCATTTTGTTCAAGATATTTAGCCACTTTTAGGGCATTTTCGCAATGGCGAGGCATGCGTAAGTGTAATGTTTCAAGACCAAGATTTAGTAGAAATGCGTTTTGTGGAGATTGTATACTCCCAAGGTCGCGCATTAATTGAGCTGTTGCTTTAGTAATGAATGCAAGTTTGCCAAATGCTTTTGTGTATGTCAATCCATGATAGGAATCATCGGGAGTACATAATCCGGGGAATTTATCGGCATGTGCATCCCAATCAAAGTTTCCACTATCAACAATAGCACCTCCCACGCTTGTTGCATGTCCGTCCATGTATTTTGTTGTAGAGTGAATAACAATGTCTGCTCCCCATTCAAATGGACGGCAATTAATAGGAGTCGGGAACGTGTTGTCAATGATTAATGGGACACCATTTGAGTGCGCAATGCGTGCAAACTTTTCGATATCAAGAACTTCAAGAGAAGGATTTGATATGGTTTCGCCAAATAAGGCTTTGGTATTTGGGCGGAAAGCGGCATTTATTTCATCTTCTGTTGCATCGGGGTTGATAAATGTAACTTCGATGCCGAGTTTTTTCATTGTTACGCTGAACAAGTTAAATGTACCACCATATATTGCAGAAGAGCTGACGAAGTGGTCTCCGGCTTGGCATATATTAAAAATTGCGTAGAAATTAGCGGCTTGACCACTTGATGTTAACATCGCTGCGACTCCGCCTTCAAGAGCTGCAATTTTTGCGGCAACAGCATCATTTGTCGGGTTTTGCAAGCGAGTGTAGAAATATCCACTATCTTCAAGGTCAAATAGTCGAGCCATCTGTTCGCTTGTATCGTATTTGAATGTTGTACTTTGATAGATTGGGAGTACTCGAGGTTCTCCCTTAGATGGTGTCCAACCTGCTTGAACACACAATGTCTCGGGCTTAAATTGTTTTGCCATTTTTCATAAATTTAGTAGAGTACAAAATTACTTAGATTTTTTGGATATTGCCATATAATATTGTCGTTTTTCGACAGATAGACGTTCTAATGCATATCTTAATGCCGTTCGTGGCATTATATGTGAGTACTCGTTTAAGAAATTAAAAAGTGTTTTTTCGTCTCTTTTCCCTATCTCTCTCAACATCCATCCTATTGCTTTGTGAATGAGAGGGTGGGGGTGAGTCAGGAATTTTTGGCATAGAAGAATGGTTTCATCGAAACGATGATGTCTTATTAACATTAATGTCGATACAATAGCAATGCGTTGACGCCATAAATTGTCATCGTTACTCAGTTTATCAAGCATAGTGGGAGATGGGTGGTCTATCATGTGTGTTCCCAAAATGTAAGGTGCCGACAGGTCAACTAAATCCCAATTGTTACACCAATTGCTATTGGCAAGATAAAAATCAACGATTTCTTGCCTTTGATTTTCGTTTGTAGCTTTTTTATAACGATGAACAATAGCGAGAAGTGCTGATAATCGGTATTCATGAATCTCGTGGTGTAACATGGTCTCTATTACATCAAATGATGATAGAAAATATTTTGTTGCAATTTTTCTATTGTTGGGAACTGCTACTCCAATAAATTTGTCTCCTTCGCCATATTCACCTTTACCTGTTTTAAAGAATGATTGAAAAATCTGAACTTTTTCAGGTTGGGCAACTTTTTGGAGCTCTTCTTGCCAATTTTTTAACATAGTGATAAATTTTGTTCAAAGGTAATTAATTTTGTCGTTTTTGCTTTGAAAAATCGCGAGCTCTCGGTCGAATGAAATTAAATATCAAAATCTCGCGGCGTTAAATCATAGCATAAATATCAGATAATCAGAATGATACTGCTGATTTTTCTGCCTCTTGATTTTTGCCTGAAAAATGAAAATAAGGGAAGAAAAAATCGGTTTTGATTTTTTCCTAAATATTCTTACTTTTGTGAGTTATATCATTTACTACAATGGGACATAGAATTGAATGGATTTGTCAAAATGTATTGATGCCCGATATTGACACCGAACGATTGTCATATTGGCTTGACCAAGTTGCGCAAAATCATGGTCGCATTCTTGGCTACTTGGTATATATTTTTTGTGATGATGAAAAAATCCTTGAGGTAAATAGGCAATTCCTAAATCATGATTATTATACCGATATCATTACATTTGACTATTGTAGAGGTAAGTTAGTGAGAGGAGATATGTATATTTCTCTTGATACTGTCCGCTCAAATGCAGAAGGATTACAATGTTCCTATGATGTTGAATTGGAGAGAGTTATAGTGCATGGACTGTTGCATTTATGTGGAATAAATGATAAAGCTCCTGGAGAGAGGGAAATAATGGAAATGCATGAAAATCAGGCGCTTAAATTACTTGAAGATTAATAGCAAACAATAATAATCAATAGAAAGATGAGATTTGATTATGATGTAATTGTCATTGGTGCCGGACATGCCGGTTGTGAGGCTGCTTCAGCCTCAGCACGTCTTGGTTCTCGTACATTGTTGATAACAATGGATATGAATAAGATTGCACAAATGAGTTGTAATCCGGCGGTTGGGGGAATTGCTAAAGGGCAGATTGTGCGTGAAATTGACGCACTTGGAGGTCAAATGGGTATTGTAACCGACCGCACCGCAATTCAATTTAGGATGCTTAATCGTTCAAAGGGACCGGCGATGTGGAGCCCTCGAGCGCAAAGTGATCGTATGAAGTTTAGTGCTGAATGGCGTTATATTTTAGAGAATACTCCCAATTTATATATGTGGCAAGATAGTGCAATTGGTTTGGTTGTTGAGTCTGGTCGTGTAGAGGGGGTTATAACTGCTTTAGGCGTTACATTTAAGGCAAAATCAGTAGTCTTGACTGCTGGCACTTTTTTGAATGGATTGATGCATGTGGGGCGTGTTCAATTGGAGGGTGGACGTGTCTCAGAGCCGGTTTCTCGTGGAATAACAGAGCAATTACGAGAATTGGGATTTGTAACTGATCGCATGAAAACAGGGACTCCGGTGCGAATTGATGGTCGTAGTGTTAAATGGGAATTAACTACACCACAAGATGGAGAAGATGATTTCCATCATTTCTCCTATTTGCCAACTGTAAAAAGGGAGCTAAAACAAAGACAATGCTTTACAGTATATACCAATCCTCATCGATGTAAAAAATGCAGCGAAGGGTGTTTGCATTGCTATATTCATAAAGGTGATGC
>CAZCEB010000176.1:0-4207 GCA_964497305.1 uncultured Muribaculaceae bacterium
AACGGCTTCTTGTCGCATAATGTTTTTTAATAAATCCATATCAATATAATATTTTCCACTACCTCGTTTTATTGAAAATACTTTATGTTTTTGCTCAACAACAAAATCACACAACGGACTATGCCATGTCATAGGATCGGGCAATAATTCACGAGGAACATCATCAACCATCACAGGAACAACATGAGAGCATGGAGGATAACCTATTTTTGTCCACATTACTGATAATGATGGATCGTCTCCCGGCGTTACTCCTTCGATAACAACTGAAGCTGTTGATGAACGACGAGGTATGAAATCTTGGTCTATAACCCATCTATCGTGCCCCTTTGAAAAGTCTCTACCTATCAACGAATGAAAGAATGAACAAGATAACCTTTCTGTAAAAGTTGCAGCTGAAATAGAATCACCTGTAATGTATGAATCAAGTAATTGTCGCGCATTCTCTTCTCTAATATATCCATATCCGCCATCAACATTTCTATTATGAGAATAATTTGTGCGTATCAAAACGCCATCCTCAGTATCTTGCAACGAATATTTTACATATTTATAATCATCTGTTTCATAATATGCACCATTTCCTGTTGCATCAATCAATCCAAAATTTGCTTGGACCCCCATTGGCTTTGGCAATGTATCTAATAGACTTTCAAAATCATCAAGAGTGCGACATTTACTTAAAGCCAATGCCATCACTATACCTTCCCTATCCTTATAATCTGTAGTATCGGGAGCAAGATTATATGATGCAGTATTCATTATTGCAAAACCAGCTTCATTCATACCCAACCACGCATCACGATAAGTCGAATCTTCAGCATTAAACAATGCGACATAATCAAATTCTCCAGCATTTTTTGCCTCAATTCTTGCGACAAAATTATCTTCAACTCCGGTATCTCTATGTTTCCATAATAACGGTCGTCCATTTTTAGAAGCACTTCCACTTATTATCGCTGACGTACAAGCCCAAGCAACTCCAGATACTATTGTCAGGAGCATTGATAATGAAATTAATTTCTTCTTCACTTTTTTAATTATTAGTTTATTTGATTACAAAATTACATTTTTATATCTGAACCTCTTTGACCATTCGACGAAAAATTTTAATTTTACGAAATAATAATTAGAATTAAAATGATTCAAAACAATTATATTTTCGAGTTACCATTAAAAGTCAGAGACTATGAAGTTGACTCAGAGGGTATTGTAAATAATGCCATTTATCTACATTATCTTGAGCACACTCGACACGAATTTTGCCAATATGCAGGATTATCTTTTCGAGAAATGCATAGCCATGGAATATTTCCAGTCCTAAGAAAAGTAAAAATTGAATACATCACTCCTTTGGGATTGGGCGACTCAATGGTTAGTAAATTATGGCTATCTCGTGAGGGTGCTCGATTTATATTTAATCAAGACATATATACTACTGATGGTCGTCCAGTTGTTAAAGCCATTGTGAGTTGTGTGTGCCTTGAGAATGGTCGTTTGACACGAGGAGACATTTTGGCAAATGCTTTTAAAGATTATATCAAGTAATTTCTCATGGATAAATTAACCTATCAGATTGCATTCGCTTCATTGCGAGGGATGACACGTACTTTAGCCAATGAAATATTGTCTCGAATTGATGATGAATCTTCATTCTTCTCCATCCCCGAAAAGCAACTTGAATCACTGATGGGTTTCAAAAATAGATTATTATCCCAATCCTATCGAAACGAAATCCTGGAAAAAGCTAAACGAGAAACTGATTTCATAGAAAACAACAATGTTTGCCCAATATATTACACCGATACCGATTTCCCTCATCGATTGATTGATTGCGATGATGCACCAATAATGCTTTACACAACAGGTAAATGTGATTTAAATTCCGCTCATATTATCAGCATCGTTGGGACACGACATGCAACCCCCTATGGGCTTGACTTTACAGCTCGTTTTGTTGAAGATATATCAAAAACAATTGAAAATGTAATTATTGTAAGCGGACTGGCTTATGGTATTGATGTCGCGGCACACAATGCAGCTCTACTTAATAACACCCCAACTATTGCAGTATTGGCACATGGTTTAAATACTATTTATCCTGCTACACATCATAACATCGCAGCTAATATTGTTAGAAATAATGGAATGCTTGTAACTGATTATCGTTCAATTGATGTTATACATAAAGGTAATTTCGTTGCACGTAATAGAATAGTTGCTGCATTATGTGATTGTCTTGTCGTGGTCGAATCAGCCGAAAAAGGAGGAGCTCTAATTACAGCAGGCATTGCATCGAGTTATAACCGTGATGTATTTGCTCTACCTGGTCGTACTTCTGATCGATATAGTTCAGGCTGCAACAAATTAATTGCATCAAATGTGGCTGCACTCATTGAAAATGCCAATGATTTGATAACAGCAATGAGATGGACTCCAAAGCATCAAGAAGGAGAACAACAAACTCTTGCTATTGATCTTTCAGAAGAAGAGCAGACTGTTATCAATTACATCTCTACTCATGATGATGCTCAAATAAATCAAATGTGTGTTGCACTAAACTACCCTATAGCTCAGTTGATGGCTTTACTAATAGATATGGAATTCAAAGGTCTTATTCTTACATATCCCGGAGGTAGGTATCGAATAGCTTAAACCAATTAACAAACAATTATTAAAATCGCACTATGGCAACAAAAATTATTGCTCCTTCAGAAATGATTATAAATCCTGATGGAACTATTTTTCATTTACATTTATTACCAGAACATTTAACTGATCGCATAATATTAGTAGGCGATCCAGGCAGAGTTGACATGGTTGCATCGTTTTTTGATTCTAAAACTTTTGATGTCTCATCTCGAGAATTTCACACAATAGGCGGAACATACAAAGGGAAACCAATTATGTGCATAAGCCACGGAATTGGGCCTGATAATATAGACATTGTTATCAATGAATTAGACGCTCTTGCTAATATTAATCTAAAAACTCGCGAAATAAATGACACTCACCGCACTCTAACAATGGTGCGTATCGGGACATCCGGAGCTCTTCAACCAGAATTAAAAGTTGGCACACCCGTTATTGCAGAGAAAGCTATCGGATTTGATGGTGTTCTAAATTTTTATGCAAAACGCAATGAAATTTCCGACCTTGAATTTGAACATGCATTTTGCGAGCATGTCAATTGGAATCCACTTTGGGCGAAACCATATGTCGTCAATGCCGATGAAGATTTAGTAAATCAAATTAGTAATAATGACATGGTGAGGGGGAATACAATTTCTGCCATCGGATTTTATGGTCCACAAGGGCGAGAACTACGTCTATCGTTAGCAAATCCAGATTTAAACAAACGTATAGAATCTTTTAGACACAATGAGCGTAAAGTTACAAACTATGAAATGGAAAGCGCACCACTTCAAGGGCTTGCAAAACTACTTGGACATAAGGCGATAACGATATGCTCAATTATAGCCAATCGCATGAATCATAATGCAACACCAAGTTACAAAACCGCCATGCATGATTTGATTGAAACGATACTTGAACGTATTTAAGTATCAGCCTACAGATGCACGTTGATAAAGGACTATAGCAATTATTATATAAATAAAATTAGGTATCCACATTGCAACAAATGGCGATGTGAGTCCTGATATTGCAAATGTTGATGTTACCGTTGAAAATAAAATATATGAGAAACTTAATACTAAACCGATTCCAATATTAATACCCATCCCACCCTTTACTTTTTTAGAAGATAATGACATTCCTATAATAGTCAAAATAAATGCAGCGGCACACATTGCAAAGCGTCTTTCGTTCTCAATCTCAAACGATTTAATATTTGCAACCCCACGATCCTTCTGCCGTGAAATATATTCACGTAATTGTGGAGATGTCATCATTTCATGATCATTCTTTGCTATCAAGAAATCTCGTGGTTCAATGGTTATTATCGTATCTAAACGTTTTCCTCTTATGATTTCTTCACGTGCACCTTTAAAATCACGAATCATAAAATCTCTAACTTGCCATTGATATAACGTATCCCATTTTATTGTCTGCGCGGTTAAACGAGAGACTAATTTTTTATCTTCAAATGATTCAAGCGAAAATTTATATCCCGTTTTGGTAGTGTTGTCATATCGGCTCATATATGCAAATTGCCCAGCTGCAACCTTCATTTGAATATTACTAC
>CAZCEB010000177.1:0-4172 GCA_964497305.1 uncultured Muribaculaceae bacterium
TGACTTTTTCAAAGACAAATATGGTCCGGATAAACGTCCAGGGGTGAGATTGCAGGATGCCGATGTTATGATAAATGTTCACATTGCCGGAGATCGTGTAACGTTGTCGCTTGACTCATCGGGAGAGTCGCTACACAAACGTGGTTATCGTGTAGCACAGACTGATGCCCCTATTAATGAGGTACTTGCTGCCGGCATAATTTTGAAGAGTGGATGGAAGGGTGATTGTCCGCTTGTGGATCCAATGTGCGGTTCAGGAACATTTCTTGTTGAGGCGGCATTGATTGCAGCAAATATTAATCCGGGTATTTATCGCAAGTCATTTGCGTTTGAACAATGGACCGATTTTGATGAGGAGTTGTTTGAACGTTTGTATAACGATGAAACACATGAACGGGAATTCAAATACAAAATATATGGCGCCGACATTTCTCCCAAAGCAGTTGCTATTGCCGAAAAAAATATAAAGCAGGCCGGAGTATCTAAATATATAGATTTACAGATTAAGCCCATTGCCTTGTGGGATGAAGCACCTGAAAAATGTTTTGTAATAAC
Organism: uncultured Muribaculaceae bacterium; assembly: GCA_964497305.1. GTDB lineage: Bacteria > Bacteroidota > Bacteroidia > Bacteroidales > Muribaculaceae > RGIG4079. The sequence continues at coordinate 556 of CAZCEB010000177.1, forward strand.
TAATCCTCCTTATGGTGAACGCATCAGTTCCGATGATATGGAAGGATTGTATGAAACAATAGGGACAAAACTCAAACATGTGTTTAAAGGACATGCTTGGATTATAGGGTATCGTGATGAATATTTCAAAAAAATAGGACTTGCTCCATCGTCAAGAACTCCTATTTTGAATGGCGCTCTTGAGTGTGAATTGCGTGAATATGTAATATTTGAAGGCGATTATAAGACGTTCCGTAAGGGAGGTGGCTCTATAAAAGTCGGTGAAAAAGAAGAACGAACAGGAAAGATAAAGAGAGTTAGCGATCGTCAATGGAAAGACGATGCTCGTCGCAAGGGAATGGGAGGAAAGGAAATGCGTAATGCAAAACCCGAAAAACGAAGTGCTCTCGAAGAAAAATATTTGGCAAAGCCTAAAGGGCGAGCACGTCGTGAGGCAACGCCAGAGATGGTATCAGAAAATCCGTTGGCAAAACGTCGTAACGAAGGAGCTTTGAAGTCAATCCTTGGTCGCACTCCGTCATTGCCTCCTGCCGATGGACCATTCATGCGTACTCGTCGTGGGTGGAAACGTTCTGTAAATAATGAAGAGTCTAATAATAACGAAAATAAATAATAAAATAAGATATGGAAAAAATGGATATTCTTTTGCTCGGATCGGGTGGTCGTGAATCGGCACTTGCATGGAAAATGAGTCAAAGTCCGCTATTGGGTAAATTATATATCGCTCCTGGAAATGGAGGTACATCGCAATATGGAACAAATGTAGCGCTTTCTCCGCTTGACTTTGATGCAATAAAAGAGTGGGTAAAAGCCAACGATATAAAAATGATTGTAGTTGGTAATGAAGATCCTCTTGTTAAAGGAATTTATGACTATTTTGAGCAAGAAGATATCCTTGTAGTGGGACCATCAAAAGCGGGAGCTGCACTTGAAGGAAGTAAGGACTTTGCCAAACAATTTATGGTGAAAAATAATATCCCAACAGCACGTTATCGTAGCTTTACTGCTGAAACAATTGAAGATGGATTCCGTTTCTTGGGAAAATTAAAAGCCCCTTATGTACTTAAAGCCGATGGCTTGGCTGCCGGTAAGGGAGTGCTTATTCTCCCAACAATTGAAGAAGCTCGTGAATCGTTGCGTGAAATGTTATCGGGAATGTTTGGCGCTTCATCGGCAACAGTCGTTATAGAAGAGTTTCTTTCAGGAATTGAATGTTCGGTGTTTGTATTGACCGATGGTAATGGAGGTTATCGAGTACTTCCTGTAGCAAAGGATTACAAGCGCATTGGAGAAGAGGATACAGGCTTGAACACTGGAGGTATGGGAGCCGTGAGTCCTGTGCCATTTGCCGATGAAGTATTCATGGAAAAAGTGCGTGAACGCATTATTGATCCAACAATAAAAGGTCTTCTTGCCGAGAAAATCACATATCGTGGATTTATATTCCTTGGACTTATTAATGTTGAAGGAGAGCCAATGGTGATTGAATATAATGTGCGCATGGGAGATCCGGAGACAGAAGCTGTTATGTTGCGTGTTGATAGTGATCTTGTTGCTCTCATGAAAGCAGCGGCAGAAGGAAATCTTGGGGAATTGGAACTTAAAGAAGATCCACGAACAGCAGTTACTGTCATGATGGTTTCAGGCGGTTATCCGGGAGATTATGAGAAAGGAAAGACGATAACCGGATTGAAAAACGTTACTGATAGCATATTATTCCATGCCGGAACTAAGGCGGTGGAAGATGGTGTTGTTACATCAGGAGGGCGTGTAATTGCTGCAAGTTCTTATGGTAAAGATATGGAAGATGCTCTTGCTAAGAGTTATGCTAGCATTGCATTAGTGGATTTTGATGGAAAATATTTCAGACGAGATATAGGCAACGACCTACGTAAATAACGGCACTCAAAGTGACGGAACACGATATTTTACGTTTTTTACATTCCCGATTTGGGACAATGTTGATGATGGCGATTGCTGTTATCGCAACTATTGTGTCCTATTATATTGGAAATATTGCAGATGTTCCGGGTGATACAGGTACATGGTTGCCTACTGCCGATGATTGGCTGCCGGTAGGAGAAATGTCTCTTGTGATTAATTTATTCCTCAATATATTAATTGCAGTAACGCTCATTTTGTTAAACAAAAGATTTAATATATTGCGGAGTGCATCAGACCTTTATGCCGGATTATTTCTAATTTTACAAATGTCATTGCCTTCTTTAATGGGGCAATTTTATGGTGGAACGTTGCTATGTTTTGTGGTACTATTTTCTACGTTTAAGCTATATTTCGCATTTAATCGACCATTCCCATTACAGCCAATATTTCTGATATTCTTCCTACTTATGTTTGGCGCAATGTCTCAATATGCCTATTTGTTCTATATTCCGGTATTTATTATTGGTTGTGCTCAAATGAGGATTTTTAATATAAAGACATTGCTTGCAGCCGGAATAGGCATCGTAACACCTATTTGGATATTATGGGGATTTGACTTGATTTCTTTGAGAGAAGTAGAAGTCCCTCATTTTGTAAACATTTTCAGCGCGATAGATAGCCATGAGATGTTACAAGTATTGGTAACAGTAGGTATTACAATATTGTTAATATTTGCATTTGGAGTCCTAAATCTCATAAGAGTATTTAATTATAATTCCAAAACGCGTGCGTATAATGGTTTTATTTCTATTCTGTCATTTGTTACTGTAATTCTTGTTATAGCAGATTATACCAATCTTACTACATATATTCCTCTGTTGAATTGTTGTGCTGCATTCCAAGTAGGGCATTATTTTGTTATCAATAATTATCAGCGTAGTTATATTGCAATATTTGGTATAATAGCTGTTTATATTGCTCTTTATTGGTGGAGTGTAATGATATGATAAAAGTTATAATAGAAAATAAAATCCCTTTTATCAAAGGAGTGCTTGACGACTATTGTCAAGTGAGTTATCTTGCTCCGGAGAATATTACTGCTGAAGTAGTAAAAGATGTTGATGCAATGATTATTCGCACTCGCACTCGATGTGATGCGACATTACTTGAACACTCTCGCTGTAAATTCATTGCTACAGCAACAATAGGGACTGACCATATTGATTTGGATTATTGTGCAAAGAAAGGAATTTCTGTATTTAATGCTCCCGGTTGTAATGCTCCGGCTGTAGCTCAATATGTGTTTGCATCAATTGCGTATTGGAGAGCTCAAAGGTTTGATAAACGACCATTAGAATCACTTACGATAGGAATTGTGGGAGTAGGGCATGTAGGTTCCATTGTCAAGCAATGGGCAAGACAATTAGGAATGAATGTATTGTGTTGCGACCCTTTGAGAGCAGAAGTTGAATGTGCCAATAATTTTGTGTCTTTGGATGTAATAGCGCGCGAGTCTGATATAATAACATTTCACACACCATTGACTAAATCGGGGAAATATCCCACATTTCATATGTGTGATGCCTCTTTTCTCGAAAAAGTTGTTCGTTGTCCATTGATTATTGATAGTGCAAGAGGTCCAATTGTTGATACCTAGGCAATAATTGATGCTTTGGGAAGAAATAAAATAAATTATGTTGTGATTGATTTTTGGGAGAAAGAAACAAATATTT
>CAZCEB010000178.1:0-4159 GCA_964497305.1 uncultured Muribaculaceae bacterium
GTAGAGTTCTCCATTGGTACTACGTATTGTAACCGATTGGTTTTCTTTGACAGTTTCAATGGCTCCTTTAATCACGTTGCCATTTTTTAAAAATACGTGATCAAGCTCATTTTGTGCCTGCATCATTATAGCAAAAGTTGCTATAATGGCTAAAAATAAAAATCTTTTCATATCTAAAATCCTGAATTAAGTCCTTTAATAATGCCTGCCGATTCGAGATCTTTGTGCAATTGTTCTTTATTTACAGTTACTATGGTGCTAATTTTATATTGCTTGCCGGCTTTTATTACTTGGCGAGATCCATTTACTGAGGCAACATAGTTTTTTGCTGTACCATTTTCGGCAAAAAAATCTTTGAAAAAGTCAGCATGTTGTGCTTCAACCATAGGGCTGCCGGCTAATGGACGTTGATTTTGCCGTAATTCTTTGTTATTAAATCCGCGAAATAATACGCCATGAACAGCACAACGAGCAATGAGGTCATCGTTGATTTTTGATTTTTTAGAAATAACAGTAACCTTAACAAGATAGGTTCCTTGAGAGCCTGTGCCGGCTCCTTCAATTTCGTAATTTAATTTATCAGCATCTTTAGCAAAGGCAATAGCTGATGCTGTAAAGAAAATCATTAATGTTAGAAAAATTTTTTTAATCATAACGTTTAAGTTTAGAAATACGGCTCAAATTGTATCTGATAACAATCTGAGCCGTAAAAGTTATTAAGAGTCTATATTAGAACATGTATGAAACGCCAACCATTATATTGGTGTTTTTTGCAGCGTCTTCAACATCAGCTAAATCTGTCAAGCCATAGTCGTAACCTACATGAATTTGGAAATTACTTATTTCAACACCAATACGACCACCTATACCGGCATCAAATTTTTCTGCTACGTCAAAAGTATTAATATCTCCCATTTTACCTGCAATACCATAAGCGAAATAAGGACCAACTTCAGCAAACCCCCAAAGATTTTCTGTCAAAGAAATTTTGTAACCAAAGTGAATTGGAAGATTGATGTATCCTGCGTTTGCGCTTTCATCTTCAACTTTCCATCCTTTGTGATCATAAACAAGAGCAGCTCCTAAATAAAGGCTTTCAGAGAAATTATATTCTCCACGTACCCCTATTTGGAATCCGATTTTTGAATCAGCATATTCGCTTGTTGTGCTACTGATGTTCATTCCACCGGTTGCTCCAATACGGAATTTCTTATCACTTTGAGCAAAGGCAACTGTTGCACCACAAAGAATTAGTGTAACAATAAAAAAGAATTTTTTCATAATAATTAGTTTTAGTTAAAAAATATTTTTTGTGCGAATTTAATATGTATTGTTTCTCCCTGTTAAAAACAATGTATCCAATAGGTTTACATGTAAACCTATTGGATACATTGTATGGATAGAAATAGACAAATTATTTCAATTTGTCTTTAAATTCATGTTGATAAAAAGAAAAAAAATCATATCGAAGAATTATTGATATACGTAATAGTAAATCGGTGTCAATAGATTTTTTGTCTAGTATTTTATAAATATTAGCACGTGTGTAGGACAATTGACGAGCGAAGGACACAATGGAAATGTTCTTTTCTTGGAGTTTGTTTTTAATTTCTAGTCCAATGTGCATATTAAGCCCCATTTTATAAAGGCCTATAGTCTCCCCGGATTTGGCTTGGTTGTGTGAAAAGAAAGGCATGGGAGTCTGTATCTTTCGCTTATCCTGCATTCAGGCCTTCGCATTGCCTTTCCCAAGGATAAGCAACACCAGCCAGCCCACGCCAGGATGTATATACAGAACATCATTCCTTCATTACGAGAGAAAGAATGTAGATGTTTTGAATAAACATCAAGCGAGACCGCTTACGTTGCCGTTTCTTCCTGGGATCAAAGTTGCGAAGTTTGAATGCAGAAGATAACGTTAGGTAAACGTCTTTCTAAATATGTATTTTATCGCATAAATTGTTGCGATAAATGCAAAGATAGTAATTAAATTGAATAATATATAATGAGAAATCGGATTTAAAATTTCTGAGAAAAAATGTGGGGTGTTTTCTGCTGTTTTAGCAAGAATTTATACTAACTTTGCAGTCAGTAAATTAAGAAATGAAATTATGGACCTTTTTGAAAAAATAAGCGCTGATATAAAATCGGCAATGCTCGCTAAAGACAAAGTGCGTCTTGAAACATTGCGTGGTATAAAAAAAGAATTTCTTGAAGCAAAGACTGCTAAAGGTGGTGATGGCTCGTTGAGTGATGAGGTTGCTACTAAAATTCTTGTAAAAATGGTGAAACAACGCAAGGAAAGCGCAAGTATATATGCTTCTCAAAATCGTGCAGACCTTAGTGAAAGTGAACTTGCTGAAGCTGCTGTGATTGAAGAATACCTTCCAAAACAATTGTCGGAAGAAGAATTAACTGCTGAATTGCAAAAAATCATTGCCGAAGTGGGTGCTACATCGGCTAAGGAAATGGGTAAAGTGATGGGTATTGCTTCTAAAGTTCTTGCCGGTCGCGCTGAAGGGAAAGCTATTTCTGCTAAAGTTAAAGAATTACTCGCTTAAATAAGAAATATAAATGCTTACAATACAACAAATAAAGGAAAATCCCGCTCTTATCGTAAAAAAACTTGCGGTAAAAGGTTTTACTGCGGATGAACTCATTAACAAAATTCTTCTTCTTGACGGAAAACGTCGTGAATTACAATTAAATAATGATAATCAAGGAGCAGAATTAAAAAAATATGCGGCTGAAATAGGTGCTTTGATGAAACAAGGTAAAAAAGAAGAGGCTGAACAAGCTAAAGCTAAAGTTGCCGCTTTGAAAGAGTCGCAAAAGACAGTTGCCGATCAGCTTGATGCAACTGAAAATGAAATACGTGATATTCTATTGACCATACCCAATATTCCTTGTGATATGGTGCCGGAAGGTCGCACTGCCGAGGATAATGTGGTGGAAAAAACAGGTGGTGAAATGCCTAATCTTGGTGATGATGCTCTTCCTCATTGGGATTTGGCAAAGAAATATAACCTTATAGATTTTGATCTTGGTGTTAAAATCACCGGTGCCGGTTTCCCTGTTTATGTAGGAAAAGGCGCTCGTTTACAACGTGCGTTAATACAATTCTTCCTTGATGAAGCAGGAAAAGCAGGTTATCTTGAGGTACAACCTCCCTATGTAGTAAACGAAGCATCAGGATATGGTACAGGTCAGCTACCTGACAAAGAAGGACAAATGTACCACTGCCAATTGGATAACCTATACCTTATCCCAACAGCTGAAGTTCCTGTAACAAACATCTACCGCGATGTAATCCTCAATGATAACCAATTACCAATTAAGAATTGTGCTTATTCAGCTTGTTTCCGTCGTGAAGCAGGAAGCTATGGCAAGGATGTACGCGGATTGAATCGTTTACACCAATTTGACAAAGTTGAAATTGTGCGCATCGAAAAACCTGAAAACTCTTATGCTGCACTTGAGGAAATGAAAGATCATGTTCAAGGATTGCTTGAAAAACTTGGTTTGCCCTGGCACATACTCCGTCTTTGTGGTGGAGATATGAGCTTCACATCGGCTATCACATTTGACTTTGAGGTTTATTCGGCTGCACAAAAACGTTGGCTTGAAGTTTCATCGGTATCTAATTTTGAAACATATCAGGCCAATCGTCTCAAATGCCGTTATCGAGCCGAAGACAAAAAGACTCGTCTTTGCCACACTCTTAATGGGTCGGCTCTTGCATTGCCTCGCATCATGGCTGCATTGCTTGAAAACAACCAAACACCAGAGGGTATCGTCGTACCGGAATGTCTCCGTCGTTACACCGGCTTCGACATCATCGACTAATCCCAATTATACATTATAATGAAAGCGACACCACCAATGGCAGTGTCGCTTTTTGTTATACTCAGTTTGTCAGTAATCACAAAGGGTTGTTGTTTTTGGTTTGGGACATAGCGGTGAATGATTTTATTAGCGTTTGAACTGAAAATTCCTATAAAAGGTTATATAGTTTTCATATCCGCAAAGCCACGAAAGCTCTGAAAAGGTTATTTCACCGCCCGATTCATTCAAAATTTCAACTGCTTTTTCAATGCGCACCTTGTTAAGAAAATCGTGAAATGAATAACCCGAAAACTGTTTAAAACGCTTAATGAAT
>CAZCEB010000179.1:0-4153 GCA_964497305.1 uncultured Muribaculaceae bacterium
AAATTATTTGGTTTTTAGCATAGAATACGTGAGCATCAACTTTTACTCTTGACTGCTTCTTTAAATTTTGCCGATTTTTAGAAAGCAAGAATACAAGCTAACGCTCTTTATCTATATGTCTTTTGTCTGTTTTTGTTACATAGGCAATCTTTTTGTTGTTTTCAAAATGCAAATTAAACAAATTCATTTTAATTCACAAAAAAGTGGTGCCAAAATATAAATATTGACACCACTTGTATTAAATCTATAAATCTTTATTAGTTGAAGAACTTGAAGCCGACAAAGAAAGTGCGTGGAGCAGTGGGACCATAGAAATATCCTGAATCACGATAGCCTCCTTGGTCAAGGTCTTTTTGGAATTCGTCAAGAATATTTTGTACGCCGGCATTTACTTGAAGTTTTAGGTGGTCTTTGAGTATAAATGTGTAGTTGAGCTTAACATTTAAATCAAAGAATGAGGGGGTGTGTTCCAATATGTCATTTTCAATATATGAATAGGGATAGTCAGTCGGAATTTCAGAGAAATCAGGAGCAAAATGAGGGACATACATTTTACCGGTATAAATGCCTGACAATGACCAATCAAAATTCTTAAATGGTGAGCCCGACAATGTAAAATAGCCATAGTAATCAGGAGTGCGCATCATGTTTTTTGTTGGTGCGACCTCTTCATTTTCACTCCAATACTCATATTCTTTATAACGACTGCGTTGTGCAGTAAATCCAAGTTGCAAAGCAATATCATTCCCATGCGCAATCTTAAAATCAAGATTTGCACCATATACTCGTGCACCACTACCATTACGACGTTCTTGAAGCATATTTCCTTGCTCGTCATGCCCTACTGATTCAAGGATAAAGACATCACGCAAGTCAGTATAAAATCCCTCAAGAAGGACATTTGCCTGCCAATGTCCCACATTAAACACCCAGTCAATAGAGCCACTGAAACTATTTGATTTTTCGGGTTTCAAACCATCGGCAAGATGAATGAGAGTACCCTCTCCCCCTACAGCTGTAATGTGAAGGTCTTCATCATAGGCTTGCGGTGCACGGAAACCGGTTGACCAGGTCAAACGTGTTTGGAATTTATCTGTAGGCTTATACATTAAGTTGATTCGAGGACTAAAAATAGGATTATCTATAAGATTGTGATTATCTACGCGAAAACCTGCAAGCAAAGTAAACAATCTCATTTTCCATTCATTTTGCAAGAAACCGCCAAAGATTTCAACATCTTGTTTCATGTCGCGGTTGTATCCTATCATTACGTCATGCATGGAATTGTTTTGATATTCAACCCCTGCTGTAAATGTAGCCGGAGCAAATAACACTTTATCATAATTCCCTACATACATTCCACCTGCTACCCATGTTATATCATCGGTCTTTCCATAAGCATCAGGATTTTGTTGCGCCCCATAGTAGCTATTTCTATCGATGTGCTGTACCGAGCCATAAACCGACATTTTGTGTTTATACCCATCAAAAAATTGGTCATAGCTCACACCACCACTATTAATAATGTGCTTTGTTTGCTCTGTTATATCTGATTGGAATGGCTCCAAATCAAAAGCATTTCCTCCACGACGAAATTCATTAGTTGTGTGATACTCAAGATTTATTTTACTATAATGCGATGGTTTATAATAAGCATTAAGTCCAAATGTATTCGCATTCAATTTACCCACTTCAGAGAAACTATCTCCATCACGATCATAGGGATTTCGGTTGCGATAACTTTCATACAAAGCAATGCCATAAGTTCCATCAGTTGACACTAAAGAAGCATTGGCATTGACCACTTGTTCCCATGCATCACCATCCATGCATGATAATGTCGAAGCAGCACTAAACGAGTTTTGTACAGGCTCTTTAGTAATAATATTAATCGTTCCACCAACGGCATTTGCACCAAACAAAGCAGAACCTCCGCCACGCACAACCTCAACACGATCAATCATGTTTACAGGGATCTGCTCTAACCCATACACTCCCGATAATGCGCTCACAACAGGACGGCTATTTATCAAAATTTGAGAATAGGGACCTTCCAATCCATTTATACGCACCTGAGGGAAAGCACAGTTTTGACAACTGTTTTCGACACGCAATCCCGATTGATAGTTTAACGACTTAGCAAGGTCGGTTGAATTTGTCTGCTCAAAAGTTTTTGTATTCAATACATTCACAACTACCGGAGCTTCACAACGGCGTACGGCATTGCGACTTGCCGATACAACAACTTCTTCAGTTAAAAGACCTTCCACAGGCATCTTTATATGCACATCAAGAGGAGCGTTTTTAGACACTTTAACTTTTAGCTCCTGAGTCTGATAACCTATGAGTTGAACTCTCAATGTATATTCACCTTCAGGAATATGATTAAATTTGAATTTACCATATTCATCGGTATTAAGTCCTTGACCGGTTTCTACGATAAGTACTGCTGCATAGGCAATATCATCTTCTGTAACATCGTCAATTACATGACCATAAATAGAGTTCCCATGACGATGATCATGTTTGTGGTTATGATTATGATCGTGTCCATGATGTTGAGCAGAATATTCTGCACGCATAACAACTGTTGCACTCACAACAATGAGAGCAAGCAGCATAAAAATCTTTTTCATTATAGGATTAATTTTGTTGCTAATTAGATAATTATGTAAGTTTTGAGAATCGAGGAGGTATAAAAATTAGCAACAAAATGGAGGTGCACGAAAGTTTATATTACTGATTAAGGCTTTTCTAAGATGTATAAATTCAATCTCTGTCCCTATCTTATTTATTACTTCATAAATTATAAAATCACCCTGGAAATCATTAGCTTCCTCACTCAAAAAAGTTGAAAGATGAGAAATCGCAAATATTTGTGCATCAGAGTGAACGTGATTGTCTCCTGTATAAGGGTGAGAGTGAACAATCTTTATACCATCAATCGTATGGGTGTGTGTAAATAGCGAAAATCCTGCCTGATAAGACCAGAAAAGCATCAGCATTAAAGCTGATATTAATATGTGCTTTCTATCGTTTTTCACACTATATCCATAAATTTATGTGCAAAGATAACATTTTTTTGTCAGTTTTTCGCTTTTTAATCTTGACAAGGGGCTTTTTATGTATTAATTTTGCAGTTTATTAGGGTGAGTAGGCTCATTAAGCCACACAATTAAGTATGAAAAAAGGAAATTCAGGCATATCAATATTCAGCGCACAAATCACATCAACCATAAGCGTTGCTTTAGTACTATTGCTTTTGGGCATTGTTGCGTTTATGGGTATTGCTGCCAACTCCGTAACCAACAGCATCAAATCCAACATGGGATTTGATGTAATCTTAAAAGAAACTGCATCAATCCAAGAAATCAACCAATTAAAACAACTTTGGACCAATGCTGTTTATGTTTCAAACACAAAATACTATTCTCCTGAAGATGCATTGCGCAAATGGCAAGATGATACCGGCGAAGATCTTATCGAATTGCTTGGCGCAAATCCGTTCAGTCCTGAATTTGAAGTAAAAGTAAAGCACGATTATGCCAACGTTGACAGCATCAACAAAATCACAGCAACAATCTCATCAAATCCATGTATATCAGAGATAAAAGTACATTCTGATATGATTGATTCTATAAACAATAATATCAGAAGCATCGCTTTTATACTAATTCTCATATCAGCAGCTTTAATGTTAATATCATTTGTTCTCATAAATAACACTATCAGACTAACGATATATTCTCGACGGTTCTTAATACACACAATGAAACTCGTTGGCGCAACAGCAAGTTTTATTCGTCGTCCATTTATAATAAATAATATTTTACATGGCTTTATTGCTGCTATAATTGCTATTTTAATATTAGCCGGCACCTTTTATTATATCCAAACTATAGATTCTGCAATACTCAATATTATCGATATTGAATCCATTGCATGGGTATTTGCGTCAATCATATTGCTTGGAATCTTAATATGCGCATTTGCTGCATTATTGGCAACAAACAAATATTTGCGCATCAGTTACGATAATATGTTTAAATAATGAATACAAATATTTATAATGGCACAATCAACAAACAAATCAAAGCAAGAAACTGCCCTTGAAGAAAACAACTCTTATGTGCGCATTCCTCTCGCTAAAATC
>CAZCEB010000180.1:0-4135 GCA_964497305.1 uncultured Muribaculaceae bacterium
ATCCATAACAATCCATAAAAAGACACCAACAAAAAGCAGCTCAAAGAATATCCAGCCGTTTTGACGACGTTGATTCCATATCTGTTTTAAAGTAGTTCTAAACATAGTGATATTATTGTTTCGGATTTAGTGAATTAATGATTGTTTGTCGTAATGAAATAGATGCAGGAATAAGGGCAGAAATGATATTAAGAATAAAACTAATTGTTAAAACTGCTACAAATACCCACCAGTTAAATAGCATTTCTAAAGAAAGATTATTGGATAATAATTGTATGCTTTCAGTAAATCCTTCATTCATAATATTTGTAATCCAGTTGCTCCCGCAAAGCAGTATAGTATAACTGATAATTATGCCGACCAAGCCTCCAATAATAGTCAGTAGAAAGTTTTCCCATAGAATTTGTGAAAGTAATTGGCTGTTTGTCGCTCCGTAGGTTTTACGTATTCCGAGTTCCGGAAGTCGTTTATTCATTCTTGATGATATCATTCCACTAAGATTTAATGCAGGAATAATTAGTAAAGCCAATAAGATGTAGCCATATCTTATAAAAGCCCCTTTCTCATTTAGTATCTTTCCGTGGCGGAATTGGTGAGTCCAAAAGATATCAGGACCAAATAGTCGGTGTTTGTAAAGTTTATTTTGCTGATTATATTTGTGTATCATTTCGGCAATTTCTGATTTCACCACATCAATTTCTGTTGCAGATTTTGCTGTAATTGCAATCTCACAATCGCCACGAAGATCTGATGTAACATCGGTATAATCCGAAGTGGTAAAAGGAGCCCATACATCTGCCGTTGTTTTACGATCCATTACGGCTACAACATCTTTTACAACGCCAATAATTTTATATTCAGAGCCGGAAATATTTATGGTTTTATTAATAACATCTTCAGTCATAAATAAGCGTTTGGCACAACTTTGAGAAACTACCACATTTTTCGCCTTTGATTGTATGTCGGAATCATTGTAGGGTTTCCCATTTACAAATTCAAAATCATAAACTTTCCAATAGTCAGCATCTGTATGCTTCAAAACAATGGGTGTAGATGTGTGTAAGGTTGACGCTTCGATTCTGGAAAATCCAAAATAATCAGCTTTAATTCCTGTAACTGCATCAACCGATGGTAACTGGCGTATCATATTTACCAAATGGAAATTTGGTGTGCTTTGCCAAAAGTTATTACTTGTTGAGTCTTTTTCAGTTTTTTCTACAGAGTCAATAATTAAAGTGCGGTCGCGCTTGTATTCAGGATACAATGGTGCAAATTTGATATATAGGATTACAAACAGAGTCATTGTCAATGCGATGGATAATCCTGTGCCGATGATGTAAATGCCTGAAAATAATTTATTTTGGCATATCAACGTCCATGCCTGTTTGATATATAAAGTTATTTTGTTCATGAGGTGTATTAATTATTGATTAGCAAACTTGTCTTCCGTCAAAGAATCGCACTATGCGACTTGTTTGTCGAGCTTGTTCCTCATTGTGTGTAACCATTACGATTGTGCATCCATCTTTTTGGTTTAGCTCATGAAGAATATTCATCACTTCAATTCCCATTTTAGAATCAAGATTACCTGTAGGTTCATCGGTGAGTATTATTTGAGGTTGACCTATAATGGCACGAGCGATAGCTACACGCTGGCATTGGCCACCGGATAGCTGTGATGGCATGTGTCGTAGGCGATGGCTCAATCCCACACGCTCAAGAACTGTTTTGGCACGTTCAATTGATTCTTTGTGGGATGTACCTCTATAAATTAAAGGTAATTGAACATTGTCAATAACATTTAGAGAGGGTATGAGATGGAATGATTGAAATACAAACCCGAGTGTCTCGTTACGGAATTTTGCAAGGGCTTTGTCGTTCATTTTTGCGTCAATCAGTTTGTCGTTAATTTCTATAGTACCACTTGTGGGAGTGTCGAGCAATCCGATAATGTTAAGTAGAGTAGATTTTCCGCATCCTGAGGGACCCATAATACTTAAAAATTCACCTTTCTCAACTTCTAAGTTTACATTTTCGAGAGCTTGAGTCTCTATAATGTCAGTGCGATAGATTTTGTTAATTTCAGTAAGTTTAATAATTGCCATAATAATATATTTATAAGAGATTTTAGATTAATTTACTTTTATTGATTTTGAATCTTTGAATTGTTTCATGTCGCTGATTACGACTTTATCGCCTATATTTAGACCGTCGATAACTTCTACCTTGTCATAACTACATTCACCTAAACTCACTATGCGAGGAACTAATGTATCATCTTTGTCAAATACGAAAAGTGTGTATTTGCCCGGTCCTACATAGTAATTGGAATTAGGCAGTCGAAGGACATTTTCTTTAATAGAATTTACTACATGTATATCGACTTTCAATCCGGAGCGTAAACGTTTGTGATTATCTTCATTAAGATTAACTGTAAATGAAATAGTACCATCTTTGCTGAGCGGAGTAACGTTACCGATTGTTCCTAATAGATTTTCATTCCCTATTTTGACGGAAACTTTGCCTCCTACGGTTACATATTCACTATATACATCAGCAATTGTTCCATTGATTTTAAAATGAGATAAATCGCTCACTATTGCAATCTTGCTGCCTTGAGTAACTTGAGCTCCCACTTCGTCCATAATATAAGTAATGATTGCATTGCGTGGAGAGCGAATGGCTGCATCATCGAGAGTTCGTTTTATCTCAGCAAGATTGCGAGATGCGATATTTATCTCAAGTTGTTTTTCACGTTCATCAGCAGCCTTAATTTGTTGTTCGTTGGCAAGTTGTTGGCGCAATTGTTCAAGTTCGAGACGGCTTGTTTCGCATGAAAATTCAACCTCTTTTACTTTGTCGTGAGTCCCAGAACCAAGACTATCTAAATATCGTTCATTGCGCAATTCTGCTTCAAGACGGTCAAGTCGCATTGACGCAACTTTAATTTTCATTTTTAAATCATCAAGATAAGTGTGATTATTGATTTTTAATCGTTCATATTGACTTTGTTGCATTTGTAGTTGGTCAGCACTTTTTTGGTAATCCACTTGTGCGCTTTGGGTATCAAGTCTGAGTAGGGGTGTTCCTGCTTCAACTGCATCACCACTATGATGGAGCACTTCAAGAATTTGAGAATTAATAGGGCAAATAATTAATTCTTCTATTGATGGTACTACTATGCCTGATGCTGCAACACTTGGCTCTATATCACCACAATCGACAACCGCAATTTTTATTTGGTCTCGTTTGATCGTGTCGCGAGAAAGAGAAATGAAGGTAAAAGAAATAGCAATAACGGCTATTAACGCAATCGCTATGCGAAATAATCTCTTTTTACGTCGATGACGTATTTCTTCTATTGGTATTTGTCTGTCCATAAATAAAGTTTTTGTTTTTACCTTTATATATGACGAATACCATGCCAAAAATAGAAGTGGTTGATATTTAGGTAGATAATGAATTTTGAGGTGTCCATTATCGGACACGTGTTGGTGCTGAATTAGAAAAATGAAATAAAAAAACCGCCGGCTATATAGCTGGCGGTAAAATATTGTCCATAATTATATATGTGATAATATTATTATAGTGCGATTAATTCTTTGATTTTTTCTTCTAATGTTGCTTTTGATTGAGAGCCTGCAAGACGTATGTCTGTTTTTTCTCCGTTTTTGAAGAATAGAATTGTTGGGATTGACATAATGCGATATTTTGTGCTTAAATCTCCCTCTTCATCGACATTATATTTTCCGATAACAACTTCGTCGCCAAATTGTTCGGCAAGTTCATCAACGATGGGTGACATGCGCATACATGGTCCACACCATGTTGCCCAAAAATCAATAACTACAGGTTTGCCAGACGCAATTATTTCGTCAACGTTTTGATCTGTAAATGTAAAAGCCATTTTTCTATATTTTATTTAGTTAGTATAATTTTCTATTGCAAATTTAGTCAACATTATAATATTTGACAAATATAAATTATTCATTAATGTGATATTCTATATTCATGTCGCTTAGCATATCTATTAACTTGCGGTCAATTGGGATTTTAATACCTGATGTCATTTTTATTGAACGATTTATTTCAGGATCATATATGCGTAATGACAGGCTACCTCTATTTTCGGTCG
>CAZCEB010000181.1:0-4107 GCA_964497305.1 uncultured Muribaculaceae bacterium
TGTCTTCTGTTGGTAGATGCTTTTGAAGGACCTATGCCTCAAACTCGTTTTGTGCTTCAAAAGGCTATTCAAATGGGGTTGAAACCTGTCGTTGTCGTTAACAAGGTGGATAAACCTAATTGCCGTCCCGATGAAGTACAAGAAATGGTGTTTGACTTGATGTTTAATCTTGAAGCGACTGAAGATCAACTTGATTTCCCTACAATATTTGGCTCTGCTAAGCAAGGCTGGATGAGTACCGATTGGCAGAAGCCTACAGATAATATTCTCGCGCTACTTGATGCCATTATAGAATATATTCCGGAACCTGAAACGCTTGAAGGTGATGCTCAAATGTTGATAACCTCTCTTGATTATTCATCCTATGTAGGTCGCATCGCGATAGGTCGTGTGCATCGAGGAGAATTGCGTGAGGGGATGGAAATCGCCCTATGTAAAAAGGATGGCTCGGTAGTCAAACAACGCATTAAAGAGTTGCACACGTTTGAGGGAATGGGGCGTAAAAAGGTGGCAAGCGTTAAAAGTGGTGATATCTGTGCGCTCGTTGGTATCGATGGATTTGAAATTGGGGATACGGTAGCCGATGTGGCTAACCCTGAGGCTTTGCCACGCATTGCGATAGATGAGCCTACAATGTCAATGACATTTACTATTAACGACAGCCCATTTTTTGGTAAAGATGGTAAGTTTGTAACATCTCGCCACATTGCCGACCGTTTGGAAAAAGAACTTGACCGCAATTTGGCATTGCGAGTAACAAAGGCCGATCACGAAGATGTGTGGACTGTATTTGGACGCGGAGTGTTACACTTGTCGGTGTTGATTGAGACAATGCGTCGAGAGGGTTATGAATTGCAAGTAGGGCAGCCACAAGTAATTATTAAAGAAATTGATGGTGTAAAGTGTGAGCCTGTCGAATTATTGACAATCAACGTTACCGAAGAATATTCAAGTAAGATAATCGATATGGTAACTCGTCGCAAGGGCGAAATGTTGACAATGGCAGCTCAAAATGATCGCATACACATGGAGTTCCAAATCCCATCTCGAGGAATAATCGGGTTGCGTAACAATGTGTTGACAGCATCGGCTGGTGAGGCAATTATGGCTCATCGTTTCCTTGAATATCAACCGTGGAAAGGAGATATCGAGCGTCGCACAAATGGCTCTTTGATAGCAATGGAAGCCGGTACCGCCTATGCCTATGCAATTGACAAACTACAAGATCGTGGTCGTTTCTTTATCTTCCCACAAGAGGAAGTTTATGCCGGTCAAGTTGTAGGAGAGAATGCAAAGGATAATGACATTGTGGTAAATGTTACCAAGTCTAAGAAATTGACAAATATGCGTGCATCGGGTGCTGATGACAAAGCCCGCATCATTCCGCCAATAGTATTCAGTCTTGAAGAAGCTCTCGAATATATCAAGGAAGATGAATATGTTGAGGTAACACCAAATCACTTGCGCATCCGTAAAATCATCCTTGACGAGATAGAACGCAAACGCGCAAATAAGTCATAACAGGAATTTGGCAAGAATTATTCAACCGGCAAACGATATCTTGGATATATTGGTTTTGCTATTATGATTTATGAGTTTGTTGAATGTGTGGGATAATCATGGAATCTAAACTTGAATCTAAGTCGACAGCAAATCTGACATTCTTTATATTATGGAGTATTGCTGGTTGGTGCCATAAGCCTCTGATGCAATCAATATGTTTTATTGGTGTTATTTTGATAACGATACTATGTCTATTTTACTTTATAAAAATAATTAGAGAAGAAGATAAAACTTTAAAGATAAGAGCTGTTAAAGAAATGATTCATCAGATGATATTTGTTTCAGCATTTTCTCTTATGCATATTCTTTCAAACCCTAAAATATTTGTGTTTAACTAATATTTCTAATAAATAGGAGTTTAATGTGTGCGTCGGGTGCTGATGACAAAGCTCGCATCATTCCGCCAATAGTATTCAGCCTTGAAGAAGCACTTGAATATATCAAAGAGGATGAATATGTTGAGGTAACACCAAATCACTTGCGCATTCGTAAAATCATCCTTGACGAGATAGAACGCAAGCGCGCCAATAAGTCATAGGAACTATTCTTTAGTTAATAAATAATAAAACCCACAAATGCAATTAAACATATTGCTTTGTGGGTTGTCTCTTTTAGAGATTAACCTAATGTAAAATTATTTATTATGAAAAATTTCTCAAGATTAGTCGCTATTGTGACGTTGGTGTTGGCAGTTGGTTTTACTGCTCAAGCTGATCGCCATGTTAATGCTTCTCAATTGCCGGCAGAAGCACAGTCGTTTATTAAAAAACATTATGCTTCGATAAATGTTCGTGAGTGTGAGCAAGATGATGGATATTTTGAGGTAGAACTCAAAAATGGAGTAGATATGGCATTTGATGCTCAAGGGAAATTATTGAAACTTGATGCCGGTAATAAAAAAGTAGCACAAGCAATTTTAAAAGAAATTTTACCTGCAAATGCTTATAAAGAACTTGAAACTCGCAAGTTATTGAACAAAGTTGAAGAGGTGGAATTTAATCCTGCAAGTATAAAGGTTGAAACAAGTGAATGGTTTAATGATGAATATCGTTTTGACCTTGATGGTAAACTCATTTCGGTAACAGATTAGTTCTCTCATAGAATTTTAAAGAAAAATGTCGTGGATGAATTTATCCACGACATTTTTTTTATTTGTCATATTCGTTGAGGTAGGCTTCGCAAGCGAGGCATAGCTCGTCATACCATTCTTTGCCAAATCGTCTTGTGAGCGGTTCTTTCAAGAATTGATATAGCCTCACACCATTTTTCTTTCCGAGCAACTCTGCACATTTACATATTTTCCAACGATGATAATTCACGGCAGTAAATGAGGCATACTCGGTGAGTCTTAGGGGGTAAAGATGACACGAGATGGGTTTATAGAAATCGGTGCGTCCCTCTCGATAGGCTTTTTCTATAGCACATTGGCACATTCCACCGGGAGCATAGCAAGTGAAAACACAATTGCGGTTATTAACGATTGATGTAACGAGATCGCCTTCTTCGTCAATGTATCCCACGCCATTGGTTTTTATCTCTTCTTGTGCTTGAGGGAGAAGATCGTCCCACACAATAGGGAGAATTTCTTTTAGCTTGTTATATTCTTCTTTTGTGATGGGGGCGCCGGCATCTCCTTCTATGCAACATTCGCCAAGACAACTGTCAAGGTCGCATAGAAAATATTGTTCAGCAAGGTCGAGAGACACAAGTGTATCTTTGATTTGTAGCATTATTGTTTCTTCGTCTTTAGTTTCCAATTTATATAAATATTCTCAAAATTTAACGTCCGGAATAAATGATGGTTGCGCCAACGAGTCTATCATATCGGCTTCCCGGTGGGCGATGATAGACCATTGCAACATATTCATTTATTGTTTGATAAAAATTACCTTCAACGATTGATGTCTTGCCATGAGAACTTCCTGAAGGAACAGTAAGATATTGATAATTGTATGCGCCTTGTTTTAGTAAAATGCTTTTTTCGTAACATTTTGTAGCATTGTTATATATCATGCGAGATTGTGGCGAAAAACGACGATAAGTAAAATCGCCATCAAGAAAAATATCGGTATTTATCAGCTCTGGCATATCGAGTGAAAAGTGAGCAATTACATAGTCGGCTTCAATATCGCTCATTGAGGAGTTGTATTCGCGTATTTTGTATCGCCCAAATTGAGTTTGGTCATAGCTGTAGCTCCCTGCATATCTTGGCTGGTCAACTGTTAAAAGCATGTGGTAAAGAGGGTTGGCATAGCTTATTTCTTCTACTCCCATACCCGGATATTGAGTAGAAATTATTTCCATGCGACGATATTCATTGCCGGCAAGGAAAATGAGCGGTTGAAGATGCTCAAAATAAGCTATGCGACCACCTATGCGCAAAGGTTTGTTTACAACCACTTGGTTGTCAATGCGCCCGTTTTGAGTAATCACAAGTTTGAGATCGTTGAACATATCCTGTACTCTCACTTTGTCGGCATCAACGACAACCGACAATTGCTGATGACGGTTGTTGTAGTCAATGTCGGTGCGTGATGTAACGCC
>CAZCEB010000182.1:0-4097 GCA_964497305.1 uncultured Muribaculaceae bacterium
AATGTATCAACTTTATTAGAAACATATTTTCGGAATGAATTAAATCCTAAATATTTTACATAATCTGCACTCTGTTCTATTCCCCCGCTTCCTGGGTTTAGATTTATAAAAACAGCCTTGAAGGTATGTGTTCCATCATTTCCCCACCATGGTTCAGGGAGATATTGTATAGTTTCAACATTTGGATTATTGGAGCCATTAATTTTTTGTGGAATTGTCCACTTTATTTCATATTGATTACCAATATGACTTATTTTTAATTTATCTGAATTATGAATTTGCATCCATTCATCAACAAACTCGTCCCAATAGCGATAAAAATCATCAAGAGTTGTCGGATTGTTCATAGAGATAATGATGGTATTATATATTTCTTTGCAAATTTATTCATTAAGATTCTTTTCAATTTGGTCCTTTTTGGTCCTTTTAAATGCATTGATTGTTTTATTGCATAGGTTTATTTAATTTTGCATTATGATGAAACAAACATGTGAAGAATTATATACTGCATTGCGTAATGCAACTGAGCGTTTAACCGGTCGCAAGATGCACACTCCCAGAGACTTTGACTACCTGGCGATGTGCATTTCTGACGCTACCCACACCCACATTTCGCCCACAACACTTAAACGCTTTTGGGGATACCTTAAATCCTCAACCGAATATGTCCCTCGACAATTTACTCTCGACTTGCTCTCGAATTATGTGGGATATAAAGATTGGGGTGCCTATTGCTCGTCATCAAGTGCCATTGATGAGGTGAATAGTGATTTTATCAAGGCTCCAAGCCTATATACAACATCGCTGTCTCGCGGAAACACATTAAAATTGATGTGGAATCCCAATCGTTGCATAAAGATAAAATACATGGGAGAAGACATGTTTGAGGTGGTGGAATCGACCAATAGCAAGTTGCAAGCAGGAGACCGTTTTTGTTGTGGATGTTTCATCGATGGTGAGCCGTTGTATTTGACTCGACTCATGAGAAAAGACAAAGTGTTGGGTGCCTATGTGTGTGGTCAAGAGGATGGCATCAAGTATTCCATCGAAAATGGGGGGAGAGGTAACAGACTATCGCACAATTAGTTACGTTTTATGTCGGGATTCATCGAAGAAATCAACTCTGACCTCTTATGCTTTGACTGGGCAAAGCCTGTAGGTACCTACGGCAGCACATGTGAGTGTTATGTCGTGCAGATTGATGGCAAGCGATTTTTCATGAAACGATTGCGTCAAGAGCATATTAATAATCAGGCCTACAGAGCGTTGTTTCGCAAAGAATATGAAAAAGGCATTTCCATGTCTCATCCCAACTTGGTGAGATATGAGAAACTGATTGACTCTGATGACGGATGTTACATTTTGATGGAGAATATCGTTGGCGAAACACTCGACACATTCATCGAAAATCACCCAAACTATTTTGACTCACGAGCACATCTTGATAAATTTTTCAATCAGTTACTGAGTGCGCTCAAATGCCTGCACAAGCATCATGTCGTATATAGCGACCTGAAGCCTCAAAACATAATGCTCACTCAAATTAACAATGATGTCAAAATCGTGGATTTGGGATTTTGTTTCACCGATTCTTATCCCGACTCGGCAGGCACGACAAGCGGTTTCTCGGCTCCGGAGCATCACACTAAAGGTAATCTTGATGTTACAACTGATATATTTGGTGTTGGTAAAATAATTGAGTATATCGGAAAGAATTCGGCACATAACTTGCCGGCGGTCTATGCCAAGATAATGCTACACTGCTTGAAAAAGCGTCAGCAAGACCGCATACAAAGCACCGATGAGATTGTGAGACTCATTAATAAACGCCGACATTTAACTCGTCGAGTGATGCTCTCAATTATAGTGCTTGTCGCAATGTTTTTCGCCTATAAAACATTGATTTACGATATGCATTTTAATTCATGGTGGGACAGTTTCCAGATAATAACACCTCATGTGGATTATGATACAGAATTTCGTCATACATACTATAGCGTGCTGTCGGAGCAAAATGGCACATGCGCTGCGGTTGGTCATTCATCACTTCCTAATGTGTATCTGCATGACTCAATACCGATAAACGGAAAAATTTATAGGTTGACACATATTGCCGATAGTGCCTTTCGGAATAAACATTACATAAAATCGGTGTTTATTCCCAATGGAATTTTGTCCATAGGGATAGAATCTTTCATCGGTTGTAAAAATTTATTGACAATTAATCTCCCCAATAGCATTACGAGCATTGGAGACTATGCTTTCCATAGTTGTAATGGATTGAGGCATCTGAAATTGTCCACAAATATAACCATGATACCTAAGGGTGCTTTTGCCGGATGCAAGTTCACTGAAGTTACCATACCCGAAGGTGTAACAGAGATAAGACTTGATGCATTTGGCAATTGTTCTGAATTGAAGGAAGTGGATATGCCTTCAACCCTCACACGCATTGAAAGAGGGGTATTCTGGAATTGCGAATCACTACAATCCATTGATATCCCGGCACAAGTAACGCTTATTGGCGAGTATTTGTTCTATGGTTGCGATAAACTGACCGATATTTACAATTTCTCGGTCGAGCCACAAGTAATACTACCTATACACCGCAACCCGGCGCAAATCACGCTTCACGTGCCTGCCGAGTCGGTAGATGCCTACAGAAACGCACCCTATTGGCAAGACATGAATATCGTGGCTATTGAGAAATAATTTATAGCAATTCCTCTAAGGCTTTTACCTTTCTCGTTTTCTACATTCGATTCGTTTGCGTACCTTTGCACTACAAACATCGGCGAGAGTTAATCTCGCCCAAGTAAACTTGACAGCAATGATGTTACACGACGATACAATATGCGCAATATCTACACCTCATGGTGTTGGGGGTATTGCTGTGGCAAGAGTAAGCGGAGCTGACGCGATAACGATAGTTGACAAAATATGGAAAGGCAAGCCGTTGACCGATGCCGCAAGCCACACAGCCCACTTCGGAACAATTGTCGATGAACAGGACGAAGCCATCGACCAAGCCGTTGCCACCATTTTCCGCGCGCCTCGCTCATTTACCGGCGAGAATGTTGTGGAAATTGCTGTTCATGGCTCTCGGTGGGTGCAACGCGAACTGATAAATCTGCTCATTCGTCAAGGTTGTCGCATTGCTACCGCAGGCGAATTTACTCGTCGGGCATTTGCCAACGGACGCATGGACCTTGCCGAAGCTGAAGCCGTTGCCGATGTCATTGCGTCATCATCACGCGCTGCCCATCGCATTGCCATGAGCCAAATGCGTGGCGATTTCTCCAATCGGCTCTCCTCGTTACACGACCAATTGCTCGACCTTGCTTCTCTCCTTGAACTCGAACTCGATTTCTCTGAAGAAGAGGTGGAATTTGCCTCTCGTGAGAAACTGCTCTCCCTTGCACAAGAGATTCATTCAGTAGTGAGCCGATTGGCATCGACATTTGCCACCGGAGCAGCCATTAAAGACGGTGTACCCGTTGCTATCGTTGGAGAGACAAATGCCGGAAAATCCACCCTTCTCAACCAATTGCTACACGAAGACCGCGCCATCGTCAGCGACATTCATGGCACCACTCGCGATACAATTGAGGACACTATCGAAATAGGCGACACTCTATTCCGCTTCATCGACACAGCCGGACTGCGTGAGACCACCGACACCATTGAAGCCCTCGGCATCGAACGCACACTACAGAAAATCACCGACGCACGCATCGTGCTATGGGTGATTGATGCCACAGCCGGCACTCAAGCGGCAGCTCGCGCAGCACAACAAATTTTACCCCAACTCAACGACTCACAGACACTCATCATTGCAATAAACAAGACCGACAGCATTACCGACATCTCACAACTGCAAGGATCGCTGAAAGACACAGCACCTCAAGCGATTACCATAGGGATATCGGCAAAACAAGGGTTCGGAATTGCGACACTCGAAGATCTTCTCATCAAAGCATCAGGCACAGCCGACATTGCTCCCGGAGAAATAATGGTAACCAACGCTCGCCACTACGAAGCACTCACCCACGCCGCCGACTCTATCTCACGAGCCATCGATGGTTTGACAGCAGGGC
>CAZCEB010000183.1:0-4071 GCA_964497305.1 uncultured Muribaculaceae bacterium
CAACAAGTATACTTACTATGCTTCAAAAGCTCGCAAAGAAGGTTTTGTGCAAATAGCAAATATCTTTGAAGAAACAGCCAACAATGAGAAAGAACATGCTAAAATTTGGTTTAAACTGCTTCATGGCGACGATGTTCCCGAAACAGCTGTAAATCTTCTTGACGCTGCTACAGGCGAAAACTATGAGTGGACCGATATGTATGCTCGCTTCGCCGAAGAAGCTCGTGCTGAAGGTTTCACTAAGATTGCTGCGTTGTTTGATATGGTGGGCAAAATCGAAAAAGAACATGAAGAACGTTATCGCAAGTTGCTCGCTAACGTAGAAGGCGAACTCGTATTCTCTCGTGATGGCGACATGGTGTGGGAATGTTCTAACTGCGGACACATCGTTATCGGTAAGAAAGCTCCTGCTATGTGTCCTGTGTGCAAGCACCCACAAGCTTACTTCCAAATCCGCGCCAACAACTACTAATCAAATAGTATCGCATAGAAAAAGGATGCACCCGGGTGCATCCTTTTCTGTTATAATGCTTAATCTTATATCTCAGTATCGTCTTTTAACCCGGCTTGGAGATTGACTTGCAATATTTCTTCCCGTAATGCTTTAGGTGTTACATTTTTGCGTATTACGGTGAAATAAGAGTGCCTGATTTCTCGTTTAACTACCTCTGTGGGCAGAATGGTCATGTGCAAATTGTTCCAATGCCGTTTGTTAAAATGCCAGGCAGGTGTAATTGCCGAGTATTCATCACGGAGCAGTATCGCTCGATCGGGATTGCACTTTACCGAAATATCTTCTGGATGTGAAAGGCTCATAACAGCAAACCATCGTTCACCTATTTTGTAAACAATAATTTCATCATCAAACGGCTGACACTCCTCAACAAGTGGCAGCGTCAGTATATATTCTCGGCACTCCTCGATGTTCATAATCACAAAGATACAAATTTATCCACAGAGCATATTGAATAACCACGTTTAAATCTTATCTTTGCATCGAGATTTAACAGCAAAGCAAGTTTAACGTGGGGAATAGCTAAATGGCCCCTTTAATCAAGAAAAAATGACAGATATCCCAAAATGCCCAAAGTGTGGTAGCGAGTATACATATTTTGATGGCTCGCTCTATGTGTGTCCCGATTGTGCTCACGAATTCTCTGCTGAAGAAGGAGACGCTACTGAAGAGAATACAGTTGCTAAAGATAGCAATGGCGCAGAGCTTTTTGACGGCGATGCAGTTACCGTAATCAAAGACCTCAAGGTTAAAGGCTCATCAATGGTGATCAAGCGAGGGACAAAGGTAAAAAGTATTCGCTTAACTGAAAATCCTGAAGAGGTGGATTGCAAAATCGAAGGTAGCAGCATAGTTCTAAAAACTTGCTTCCTCAAAAAATAATCATAAGTTTTATGGGTTAGTGCACGCTCGACATTTTTGTCGCGCATGTTTTTTATCCTTGTATTATTGCAAGGAGGTCTTGGAGGGCTGTTGCAGGATTTAGACGATGGATAGAGTCGTCTTTTTTCATCCAGGTGAGTTGCTTTTTGGCATATACGCGAGTGTTCTTGGCGATGCGAGCCACAGCAGTTTCATAGTCCATCGTGCCATCAAAATAGGCAAAAAATTCCTTGTAGCCCACAGTGTTTAGTGAGTTAAGGTGGCGTAGATGATATACTCGTCGAGCTTCCTCTACAAGACCGGCTTCAACCATCGCATCTACTCGGCGATTGATGCGCTCAAACAATGTTTCTCGGTCATAGTCGAGAGCCGCTTTAATGATGCAGAACGGGCGTTGCTTTGCTTGTCCTGTGCGCAACGACGAGTAGGGGACACCTGCTTGCATTGTTATCTCAATGGCATGAACAAGACGTTTGTGGTTATTTTGGTCCACTTGAGCATAATACACCGGGTCGAGTCGTTGCAATGTCTCTTGTAGTAGTGGCAATCCGCCCTCGTGATACATAGCCATCGCTTGTTGGCGTATTTCCTGAGTAATCGTTGGTAACTCATCGATACCTTTGGAAACAGCATCGATATACATCATTGAGCCTCCGCACATAACTGCATAAGGCGACGATTTCCACAACTCTTTCAACAACGCAAGAGCATCTACTTCATATTGGGCTGCACTATAATAGTCCTCAAGTGAGAGAGTTCCTACAAAGTGGTGGGGAGCAGCAGTAAGCTCTTCGACCGTAGGAGCAGCTGTGCCTATTGGAATATCCCGATATAGCTGTCGGGAGTCGGCCGATAGTATGTGGCATCCCAATTCCTGAGCCAATGCAATAGACAATGCTGTCTTACCCGAGCCTGTAGGTCCGGTAATAACAATCAATGTGGGCTCGACAGCGAGCTGTGCCATCAGGGAAAAATTGTGTTTATCGTTCAGCAACGAGACGAGCAATCTCAACAATCACCTGCATGGCTTTCTCCATCGATGGGATGGGGACAAACTCATAGCGACCATGGAAATTCAAGCCACCGGCAAAAATATTGGGGCAAGGCAATCCTTTAAATGAGAGTTGTGCGCCATCAGTCCCACCACGAATGGGGACAACCTTTGGTGTAACCTCAACATTGCGCATCGCTTGTTCGGCAATGTCGATAACATACATCACCGGCTCGATTTTTTCGCGCATGTTGTAGTATTGGTCCTTAAGCTCAAGTGTTGCACAATCGGGGAATTCTTTATTTATCTTGCGTGTAAGATGTTCAAACTCTTTTTTGCGACGGTCAAAACGATCGCGGTCGTGGTCGCGAATGATATAGGTCAATACCGTCTTTTCAACTGTTCCTTCTATACCCACTAAGTGATAAAATCCTTCATACCCCTCAGTGTGTTCGGGAGTTTCCCAACGAGGGAGCATGATGGCAAATTGGTTGGCAACACGCAATGAATTAATCATCTTGTGCTTGGCATAACCTGGATGCACATTGCGTCCGGTAAATGTAACCTTAGCTACCGCTGCATTGAAATTTTCATATTCAAGTTCACCTATTTCGCCGCCATCCATTGTGTAACCCCAGTCGGCACCAAAATGCTTGACATCAAATTTGTGTGCTCCGAGACCTATTTCTTCGTCGGGATTAAACGCAATGCGTATGTCGCCATGCTTTATTTCAGGATGCGCCATGAGATATTCCATCGCGCTGATGATTTCTGCAATACCGGCTTTGTCGTCGGCACCAAGCAAAGTGTTCCCATCGGTAACAATTAAGTCTTGCCCTTTGTAGTGGAGCAATTCCGGAAACTCCGATGGTGATAACACAATACCTTTTTCGGCATTGAGCGTGATGTCGTTACCATCATAATACTTAACGATGCGTGGTGCAACATGTCGACCGCTCATGTCGGGCGATGTATCCAAATGTGCGATAAACCCTACTGTTGGCACCTTGCGGTCGATATTTCCCGGAAGTGTAGCCATCAAATAGCCATTATCGTCAAGAGTGATATCCTTTAGCCCAAGTTTGTGCAACTCCTTTTCAAGATGTTCGGCAAATTTCATCTGTCCGGGAGTCGAAGGAGTGAGATTGGTTAATTCATCACTTTGAGTGTCAAACTTGACATATTCCAAAAAGCGGTCAACTAAATTCATAATGCGGTAAAAATATTCAGGTTAAGATTATTTTATGCAAAGTTACAAAAACTATTTAAATACCACCACATTATTAAACCATGAGTTGTATTCAAAATTGCGATGACCAAATTTTGTGAAGCATGGTACTGGTTATCAGTGTCAAATTATTAATCAATGAATGTAATATGAAATATGATGTTACTAATGATGGTTGGAGGTGGTAAATGCTTGATGGCAATGTATTACAATTTGTTGATAATGGCTATAGGTAGGATGGTTTTGTACGCAGACTTCTCTGTGAAGTATTAATTTATTATTTTTGCAATAAATATTAGAAAATCTATCATATGCAACTAGGACATGAAATATAAGATTAATATTAAATCTCGAAATATTTTAGACTCTGACTTAATTGCAGATTTACAACGAGTCGCAAATAAATATAATAAAGATTCCAAAAATGCAATAACTATAAAAATAAAAGGTGATAAA
>CAZCEB010000184.1:0-4025 GCA_964497305.1 uncultured Muribaculaceae bacterium
ATTCCCGAAATAAATTTCGCTGAAATTGCTCATAAGCCAGGAAGTGCAACCCGCACAGCATCAGCTAATGTATTATCAGTTCTCGGTGAAAAAGTAAAAAATATGATTGTTTCATCGGCCGACCTTGCTAATTCTGATAAAACAGAAGCGTTCCTTAAAAAAACCGGAGCACTTGTCAATAGCGATTTTTCAGGAGCATTCCTTCATGCCGGTGTTGCTGAATTGACAATGGCTTCAATCATGAATGGTATTATTCTTCATGGTGGAATGATGGCTGCATGCGGAACATTCTTTGTCTTCTCTGATTATATGAAACCAGCTATTCGCATGGCTGCACTGATGAAATTACCGGTAAAATACGTATTCTCTCACGACGCATTCCGAGTTGGAGAAGATGGTCCTACTCACGAGCCTATCGAACAAGAAGCTCAAATACGTCTATTGGAAGAGATACGTAATGAAAATGGAAAACCAAGCGTATTAGTTTTACGTCCTGCTGATAGTGCCGAAACAACAATTGCATGGGAAATGGCTCTTGAAAACAAAGAAACCCCTACTGCACTAATTCTCACTCGACAAGATGTAAACGATATTCCTTCTTTCACAGGAAACAGATATTCTGAGGCTCAAGGTATTCGCCGTGGTGGATATACTATTATTGATGCTCCTCATCCTAAAGTGATTCTTGTAGGTAACGGATCTGAAGTATCTCTACTTTGCGATGTTGCTACTGAATTAGACAAAGAAGGCATTGCATCAAGAGTAGTTTCAATCCCATCTATCGGGTTATTTAAAATGCAAGACGCTGAATACATAGAAAGTGTTATTCCTCAAGGAACGCCCGTATTTGGATTGACTGCCGGTCTGCCATCAACACTTTATAGCATAATAGGTGCCAATGGAATGGTCTATGGCATGACTCGTTTTGGGGCATCTGCACCATATAAAGTTCTTGACGAAAAATTTGGATATACAGCAGCCAATATTCTTGAAAAAGTTAAACAATTTATTAACGCTTAGGCATTAATTAGTTACGTTAAAAAACAATTATATCATTAATACAACAAAAAAAATTAGCAAATCTTAATGTCTTATGATTTTTTTGCGTAACTTAGCGTCCAATAACTTAATAGACAAACAAATAACATTAATTAAATTATATTTCTATGAAAAAATGTACATTAATAGCCCTTCTATGTACTCTATTCATGAGCCAAAGTCTTTTTGCGCAAAATGAATCAAAAGAGATTACATATGTTGAGGATCCAAGCCAAGGCTATCTATTTAACGCACTTAAAGACAATTGGTTTGTTACAGCAGAAGGTGGGGTTGGAATTTTCATCTCACCAAATGATTCTGAAAGAAATTTTTTAGATCGTTGGTCTCCAGCGGCTTCTATTTATGTTGGCAAATGGTTTTCTCCTATATTAGGTGCTCGTTTAGGTGCTAGCTGGTTAAAGACTAAAGGTCTTGCTGATGGACCAAACTATGGCGGAATTGAAATGGATGATAACATAATCAATGGTCAATATTATAAACAAACATATTCACATATTGGTCCTGTATTTGATCTTATGTTCAATCTAACAAATATGTTTTGTGGGTACAAGCCAGGCAGAAAGTATAACCTAACAGCGTATGCTGGTGGTGGTGGATATTGGTCATTCATTAAAGAATTCAAAAAAACAGGAGAAAACACCTACGAAAAAGATGGTTGGAAAGATTCTCAAGATAGAGTTATTGCATTTCGTGCAGGTATCATCAACTCGTTTAATGTTAGTGAAAAATTTCAACTTTCTCTTGATATACGTTATACTGGCATTGACAACCACAAAGATGAAGTAGGTGAAGGTTGGAACAAAACAGCTCACGATATTCAAGCATTTTTAGGAGTAACATATTTATTAAAAAAACGCGAATGGAGCGCTCCTATCGTTCCAGTATGCCCAGAGCCTGAAAACTGCGATGCAATCCTTGCTCGTCTTCAAGCTGCCGATGCTAAAATTGCGGACCTTGAACAACAGCTCAAAGCATGTTTGGAACGTCCTGTTGAAAAAGAAGTTATCGAAGAAAAAGCTCCTCTTGCAACAGTATATTTCCCAATCAATGTATCCAAACTAACTCGCAAAGATATCGAAATCGTAAATTCTTGTGCCGAGGTAATGAAAAACAACCCAAATACTAAATACGTTATTACAGGTTGGGCAGACAACTACACAGGTAACGACAAAATCAATACTCGTCTCCGCAAAAATCGTGCAGCAAGTGTAGAAAAACAACTTATCCGTGCCGGTGTTCCTGCTGAACAATTTGAAGTAACAATCAACCACAACAACCTTGTTGACCTTGGGGAAAAATACCAAGCTCTTGGTCGTGCAGTTACTATCGAAGAAGCTGAATAAGATTTATTATTCACACTATAACCAAAAGGCTACTCAAATGAGTAGCCTTTTTTATTATATACATTATCCTTTTTCCCTGGAATAGGCTTAATATGCGACTGATGACAAATGCGAAATTGCCATTACCTAAATAAGAGACAACAAGTAACTATATTCACGCAAAAACATTCAACAGATGCATATATACTACTTTTATTTACAACAATAAATACACAGAGGCTCAATAGCTTTTTATAAGCATAGCGATGAGGCAATATGCAAAAAGAAGCCCTGGCTTATCTCAAGTCAGGGCTTCACTTAGCTTATGAAAAAAATCTATTTTGATTATTAATTGTTTTCTGGGCGGAGTTTGCGAACAGTAACAGCAGTTTGCCACATTTCACTTTCACGCAATGCTTTCAATTCTGCTTCAAGTTTCACACGATAGTCAGGTTGTGAGTTGCTATCGATTGAGATTTGAGCTTCATTACCGGTTTTAACACTGTTATAAAGCTTTTGAACAACAGGCTTAATTGCATCGTGGAATGGCCCCATCCAATCAAGAGCTCCGCGTTGAGCTGTTGTTGAGCAGTTTGCGTACATCCAATCCATACCATTTTTAGCAAACAATGGCATCAAAGATTGTGTCAACTCTTCTACTGTTTCATTAAATGCTTCAGAAGGAGTGTGTCCATTTTCACGCAACACTTCATATTGAGCAAGCAACAAACCTTGGATAGCACCCATCAACGAGCCACGTTCACCTGTTAAGTCAGATGTAGCTTCACGTTCTACTGTTGTTTCAAACAAGTAACCTGAGCCGATACCAATACCAAGTGCCAATGCACGATCCATCGCACGACCTGTTACATCTTGATAAACCGCATAAGAAGAATTCAAGCCACGTCCTTCAAGGAACATTGTACGAAGAGATGTTCCTGATCCTTTAGGCGCTACTAAGATTACATCGACATCTGCAGGAGGAACTACACCTGTGCGATCGCTCCAAGTAATTGCAAATCCGTGAGAGAAATAAAGAGCTTTACCTGCTGTCAAATATTGTTTGATTGTAGACCATACTGAAATAACTGCAGCATCAGAGAGCAAACACATGATGATAGAAGCTTTTTCACATGCTTCTTCTATGCTGAAAAGTGTTTCTCCGGGCACCCAACCATCAGCAATTGCCTTTTCAAAAGTCTTACCTTGGCGTTGACCTACGATTACATTAAAACCATTATCACGAAGATTCATACTTTGACCGGGACCTTGCACGCCATAACCAATCACAGCAATAGTCTCATCTTTAAGTACTTCTCTTGCTTTTTCCAAAGGAAATTCTTCGCGGAGGACTACATTTTCTGCTACTCCGCCAAAATTCATTTTTGCCATAATTATTTGTTCTTATAAATCTGTTGCAAATTTACTGCTTTTATCCTTATAATAAAATATTTTGCTATTATTTAATACGTTTTTGTAACATTCTTTCATCCAAATAAAATTCGCGAACGACAAATCGCCCCATTTTCGCCCATAATTTCAGCATCAGCAACATTTTCGGTTTGAATAATATTAACTTTTACATCATCGCCAAAATGAGCTTCATGAAGATATGCTATTTCAAAACGTGAAATATCATGTGTT
>CAZCEB010000185.1:0-4022 GCA_964497305.1 uncultured Muribaculaceae bacterium
ATAGTGCTGGGGTGGAATTGTAAACTGATTTGTGGTGGCAATAATATACGTTTACCTGTTGATAAATCAGTTGTTATTTTGTCCTCTTCTTTTAAAGGTTCAAATGTACCAAAACCAGGTATTGCAATACTATCCAATGTGCCACATTTATCTTTAATAATAGCTGATAAACCATTAATAAGAGCACTAATATCTTTAGAATCTCTCCCCATTTTTTTTGAGAGAGAGATTATTACTTGTTTACTATCCATAAATTTGATTTATCTACAAAGTTACTGAAAAACACCATACGTCCCAAATCGTTATATTGCTATTTATGACAGTTTATAGTTATAATATCGGAGAGGCGAGTAGTATAATGATTAGACATTAATTCTTTTCTAACCATCTTCATCCGAGGGTCAAATGATGCAGTATGTACTATGTCTGTTGCATTATTACTATGATTTATTGTATCAACAATATTCATCAAACGTTGACGTCTTTCTCGTTCTTCAGGGGGAATAAATAGTCCGGGCTGATAATTCCCTTGATTAACAATCTCTGTTATTAGAACCCCAGCTTTTTTATATGCATACCCTTCTTTATATATTGACTTGAGTGCATTTATCGACATGGTTGTTATTGTTAATGTGTCATTTGTTGGTTCGTCAAAATGATTGTGAGCCGATTTAAAATACTGATTTAGATCAGTTCTAAATGCATTGGTATGTATAAAAACAGATAATGAAACAGCATAACTATTTTGTTCTCTCAATTTACGAGAAACAATAGAGGCAAACGAAGATACTGCATTTGCAAGAGATTCAAAATCACTTATTGATTTTGAGAATGAACGAGATGTACATATTTGCTTTCTATCAGGAGCAATGGTTTCAATATCAATACGTGATTGACCATTCAGTTCTCTCCATGTGCGCTGACCAGATATATTAACAATACGTTTTACGTCTTCTAATGGCATACAAGCAAAATCAATTGCTTTATTTATGCCATATTTCTGCAAGCGTTTACTTAATTGTCTCCCAATACCCCATACATCATTAATAGATATTAGTTTTAATGCTTTAACTCTTTTTTCCTCTGAATTAATAACGCACACACCATTATATCCACTATATCTTTTTGCAAAATGGCTTGCAATTTTAGCTAAAGTTTTTGTGGGGGCAATACCAAGAGAGGTTGGTATACCGGTATCTCGCCTAACACGAGATACAATTTCTTGCCCAATTAGTTGTAATTGATCGTGCCTCCAACCTTGCATATTGAGAAATGCTTCATCTATTGAATATATCTCAATATCAGAGATGATCGAAGATATAGTTGCCATAACTCTTGACGACATATCTCCATATAACTGCATATTCCCTGATAAAACAACAATATTGTTATGTGTAATAATTGATTTAATCTGATAAAAAGGGACTCCACGCTTGATGCCTAATGCTTTTGCTTCGTTAGAGATTGCTACAGCACACCCGTCATTATTACTTAATACGATAACCGGACGCTTCAGTAGTGAGGGGTTAAAAACTCTTTCACATGAAACAAAAAAATTATTGCAATCAATTAACCCAACCATAGAATTATGATTAATTGCGACGGCGACGATTTTTCTTTATGGTATACGTTACAACACCCCATATTGAAAAATTATCGTCGGATGTTATTTTTATTGATTTGAACATTTGGTTGGATGCAATTAACTTTATGCAATTCTTCTCAATCGAAATGCGCTTTAATGTAAATTCACCTTCTACGCAACACACAGCTAAATCTCCATGAAGAGGCTCTAATGAGCGATCTATAACTAATATATCTCCTTCTTCAATCCCCTCTTCAATCATAGAATCGCCTGAAACTCGACCAAAAAATGTCGCGGCAGGATGATTTATCAGTTCCCGATTTAAGTCTATTGTTTCATTAATGTGGTCTTGAGCTGGAGAAGGAAATCCTGCTTGAATACCCTCATTAGCATAGGGTAGAGATGTGAGGGTAGATACGTCAGAATTGTAAATATTAATAATTGGAGCATTTTCCATATACGATTCATCAAAAAAGTATCTCCTTAATAAAAAATCGAGGACGTTGTTTTACTTCAACAAATATTTTCCCAATATATTCACCTACAATACCAATACTCATTAAAATCAAACTACCTAAAAACCATATTGACAACATTATTGATGGCCATCCTGATATTGTTTGATGTTCAAAGTATGAAACAAGGACATATAATGCAACAAATATATCTATTAATAACAAGATAAAACCTGTCATAAATATTATACGCATAGGTTTTGCTGAAAATGATGTAATTCCATCTATTGAAAAACTCAACATTTTTTTCAATGGATATTTTGATTCACCGGCAACTCTTTCTCTGCGTTCATATGTAACAATTGCAGTATCTAATCCTATTTGAGGTATAATCCCACGTAAAAATAAATTAGATTCGTTGTATTGGCTAAGTAATTCTAAAGCGCGTGAACTCATTAATCGATAATCTGCATGATCATATATGGTGTTTAATCCCATTGATTTTTGGAAAGAATAAAAGCCATGTGCCGTAGTACGCTTAAACCAAGTATCAGAAGTACGACTGCTTCGCACTCCATATACAATTTCTTTGCCCTGTCGAAATTGTTTTACCATTTCAATCATTGCTCTTGGGTCATCTTGTAAGTCGGCATCTATAGATATCGCAGCATCACATTTTTCTTTTACTGTCATGAGTCCTGCAAGTAAGACATATTGATGTCCCTTGTTGCATGTAAGAGTTATTCCTTTTATGCGATTATCTTGATTATGTAATTCATTAATTATTTGCCATGTTTTATCTTTACTGCCATCATTACAGCATAGGATATAACTATCATTAGAAATTAAATCAAGATTGGTCATTTCATCCAACAATCCAAGAAGACGTTTTGCCGAAATTGGCAATGCGTCTTCTTCGTTATAACAAGGAATGACTATAGCAATTCTAGGAATATTCATAGTGTATTTTAATAACTACGGGCAAAAATAACTCGTTGAGCTGATGGTTTTCCAGTTACCATGCATTTACCTGGCGTTTTATCTCCTTCTAATGGAATGCAACGAATAGTAGCTTTTGTATCTTCTTTAATCTTTTCTTCTGTCTCTACCGTACCATCCCAATGTGCTAGGATAAATCCTCCCTTTTCGATTTGTTCTTTAAATTCATCGTAAGTATCAACTATAGTTGTCATTGATTCTCGATATTTAAGAGCTTTTTGGTAGATATTGTTTTGAATTTCTTCAAGAAGATTTTTTACATGAGAAGCAATCCCTTGAAGTTGACCTACACTCTTTTCAAGAGTATCACGGCGCATAATTTCGATAGTTCCATTTTCGATATCACGAGTCCCAATTGCCAAACGCACTGGAACACCTTTAAGTTCATATTCTGCAAATTTAAATCCTGGTCGTTTATTATCAGCGTTATCATATTTAACGCTAATACCCATTGATTTAAGTTCGGCTACAATAGGATTTACGACATTATTAATTTCTTCAAGTTGTTCATCACTTTTAAAAATTGGGACAATAACAACTTGAATTGGCGCCAAGTGAGGAGGCAATACAAGACCATTATCATCAGAATGAGTCATAATTAACGCCCCCATTAAACGAGTAGAGACTCCCCATGATGTAGCCCAAACATATTCTAATTGATTTTCTTTATTGATAAACTTAACATCAAATGCTTTTGCAAAATTCTGACCAAGGAAATGTGATGTTCCTGACTGCAATGCTTTACCATCTTGCATCATGGCCTCAATTGTGAAAGTTTCTATAGCACCGGCAAAGCGTTCATTTGCTGATTTTACACCTTTAATTACAGGAACTGCCATATATTTCTCAGCAAAGTCAGCATAAACATTTATCATTTTAGTTACTTCCTCAAGAGCTTCTTCCTGTGTAGCATGCGCTGTGTGTCCTTCTTGCCACAAAAATTCTGCTGTACGTAAGAACATACGGGTTCTCATTTCCCAACG
>CAZCEB010000186.1:0-4018 GCA_964497305.1 uncultured Muribaculaceae bacterium
AGCACCAAGAATAAATGCACAAGAATTATTAACCTTCTCTAGTGTAGAGGCTGCGTCTGTAGGTATTTACATAGAAGATTTAAAGTCAGGAAAAGTTATAGCATCACAAAACAAATATAAGGCACTAACTCCAGCGTCTGTAACCAAATCAATAACATCAGCAGCTGCGATGTTATTATTAAACAACAATTTTCAATTTGAAACGCGTGTTTTTGCTGTAGGAGATACTATTATAAATAATGGTATTTTAAATTGTGATATTGTTATAGATGCTTGTGGAGATCCAACAATTGAGTCAAAGCATTTCCCTGATAATAAAGGCTTTATTACGCAAATAATAAAAGAGCTTTACTCTAAAGGTGTTAATACGATAAATGGTGATATTAAAATTAATACCTACAGCATAACACAAGATAATATTACATCATCTTGGATGCTTGAAGATGTGGTGTGGGATTATGGGGCAGAATTAAAAGCATTTAATTATAAAGACAATAGCTTTGAATTAAGCATAAGATCAATTGCTCCTGAAATTTTAATAACACATAACATTCCGAATTTAAATATTGACAACAGGTTGACTATTGGAGAAGAAAATGATATATCTTTAATGAGACCTCCAATGTCAAATAATTTGGTATTAGCTGGCACAATCAGCGCTACCACCTCAAATTATAAAATTGGTTGTTCTGTGCCTAATCCTACAAATATGTTTATCTCTGATTTAAAATCCGGATTATCATCATTAGGAATATCAATAAATTATACAGGGAAAAAAGATGTTGTTGATACAATGATAATTTATCGTCATAAGTCGCCTAAACGAGATGAAATTTTAAAGAGTCTCATGGTCAGAAGTGATAATCTTTTTGCTGATGCAATGATGCAAGCTATAAGCCCCCAGGGTGGAGCAATCGATTCTGTTATATCTAAATTTAAAAGTATAAATCTTGATTGTAGACACATCTCTTTGTATGATGGGTGTGGATTATCTCGTATTGATCGACTTACACCTTGTTTTATCGCAAGTGTTTATCGTTATATGTATAATTCCGATATGTGCACCGATTATGTCGCATTATTTCCTCGTGCAGGCTTTGATGGAACTCTAAAACATTTTTTGGCAGGGACTCGACTTAAAGGAAAATTGGCTCTGAAAACCGGAAGTATGGGAGGCGTACAATGTTATGGTGGATATAAATTAAATGAAAGAGGAATCCCTACACATATTGTTGTTATTATGGTAAATAATTTCTTCTGCAAGAGAAATGAAGTAAGAAAAGACATTGAACGCTTGTTATTACAAATATTTTAGTTTAAGTTTGTATCACAAATCAATAATTATTGCAATGGAAAGTAACATTAAAAAGTTGTGGCAAGTTATATGCGAAATAGAAGGATTAACCCTACTTGCAGATAACAAAGTAAATAATCTTCCTCATGACTTAATATCATTAATAAAGGAAAAAATATCTATACTCCATACAATAATTGATGAAATTGAAAATACAGAAAGCGGTACACTTTTAGATCAATGCACAATTTCGAATAATGAAACAATTATAGGTGAGTATCATCAAAATGCTAAAACTATTACAACTGATACTGGTAATACATTTGAAGAAATTGACAATATATTAGACTCTGAAATAGATTTGAATGACAATAATTCAATAGGGGATGAATTTATAGATGCAACAGAAACAATTGAAACTGTTAACGATGACATAGATATTATTGATCTTGATACTGAAATTGTGCTTGAAACATCAGGCGATATTGAACCTGATATAGAAATATCAGAACCAATTACAATTGAAGAGAAAATTATTCGTCAAAATTCAAGAGACTTAAAGTTAGCATTTACAATAAATGACAGATATCGTTTCCGTCGTGAATTATTTGGTAATAGTGATACTGAATTTATTGATATGATAAATCTTGTGTCAGCAATGGCTTCACTATCAGAGGCTGAAGAGTACTTTTATGGTGATCTTGAGTGGGATCAAGAGAATGAAGAAGTAAGGGATTTTATGAATATTATTACTCATTATTTCTCAAATTAATGATATGAGCGGGAAATTATATATAGTTCCAACACCTGTAGGTAATCTTGAAGATATGACCCCTCGTGCAATTTCTACACTAAAAAAAAGCAGTTTGATACTTGCTGAAGATACTCGCACAAGCGGAATATTAATGCGACATTTCAGCATAAATGTACCCATGATGAGTCATCACAAGTTTAATGAGCATAACTCAATAGAGTCAATTATGCGACGACTTGAAGGGGGAGAAACAATATCATTAGTTAGCGATGCCGGTACACCGGCAATATCAGATCCCGGATTTCTCATTGTTCGCGAATGTCGTCGTAGAGATATAAACGTTGAAACATTGCCTGGTCCTACCGCTTTTGTTCCAGCTTTGGTTAATTCCGGATTACCATGTGACCGATTTTGTTTTGAAGGTTTTTTACCACCAAAAAAAGGTAGGGCAACTCGTCTTTCCGAACTTGCCACAGAAACACGTACATTTATTTTATATGAATCGTCACTACGACTTGTTAAAACATTACAACAATTAGCAGAAGTGTGTGGATACAACCGTGAAGCATCAGTATCCCGCGAGATATCAAAACTTCATGATACCACCCATCGAGGAACGTTAAAAAGTCTTATTGATTATTTTACTCAAAACAATCCAAGAGGAGAAATCGTTATTATTGTAAGTGGCTGTAATAACAAACCTGAGAAAAAAGCTCACTGCAATAAGTTTCGCAATGCAAACGAATAATTATCACATTAAAATAACCAAAACAAAATGTTATGAGAAAATTAGCGTCAATCATGCTTGCAGGAATAACACTTCTTACAGCATGTAATGGAGAGAAACTTAAACAAGCAGAAGAACGGAATATGGTTCTTGGCGATTCTTTAAATATCGCTCTTGCAAACCAAGATAGTTTATTTGTGCTTATAAATGAGATTACTGATGGAGTAAATAAAATTAAAGGAATTGAAAACATTCTTACATCATCATCTGATTTAAATGCAGAATCTCAATCAAAAAAAGATCAGTTGCGTAATGACATTATTGCAATTCAGCACGAATTACAAGTGCGTCGAGAAAAACTAGCAGAGCTGGAGAAAAAACTTAAAAACTCACAATATTATAGTGTAACTTTAAAAAAAACAATCGAAAATCTTAATGCAGAAATATCTCAACAACAACAAACTATTACAGGTTTACGAGAAAGTCTTGCCGCTGCAAACATTAAAATTGAAGAGTTAGATATGACTGTTGATTCATTAAATACCACAGTCGCTAATGTTACACAAGAAAAAGAAATTGCTCAGGAAGAATCAATTAATCTTGCAAATGAGTTAAATACTTGTTACTATGCAATTGGGACAAAAGGGGAATTAAAAGAGCACAAAATCATTGAAACAGGATTCCTTAAAAAAACAAAAATCATGAAAGGGGATTTTGAACAAAGTTACTTTACGACTGCTGATAAACGTACTATAACTTTAATACCTACTCATGCTAAAAAAGCTCAAATTTTAACAAATCAGCCACAAAACTCTTATGAAATAGTTGATGAAAATGGTTTAAAAACAATTAAAATATTAAATTCCGACAAATTCTGGAGTCTCAGCAACTATCTTGTAATCCAAGTAGATTAATTTATAATAAATTAACTTTATTAAAAGGGTACACATAATAAAAATGTGTACCCTTTTTGAGTATATATTTATACACACTTAATTAACAAACAAACCACCTATGACACCTCCAACAGAAAGCCCAATTATTAGTAATATTATAACCATAATATGTATGATATAATTGCCATTAACGTCCCCTAACTTGGCAGTAATTATTATTTATGAGAATACGCGGGACATTGTCAGTTTATTGTTAGAGGGGCATCACCAAACACCTAGTCCAGAAATAAACAGGGCTCAGTAGCTTTTTAGTGTGGGTACGCGAAAAGCTTGGCAATGCGAAAGAG
>CAZCEB010000187.1:0-4011 GCA_964497305.1 uncultured Muribaculaceae bacterium
AACAAGATCCGGCCGTTACACAACAACAAGTTCTTAATCAAATGATTCAAGAAATGTTGCTTAACAACGAAATGGAAGAACTTGGAATCACTGTTACAAACAAAGAACTCAGCCAAGCAATGTTAGGCAAAGACGCTCTTCCTGCAATGGTGCAATTTGCAAACCAATTTGGCGTTCAAACTCCTGACCAACTACATGATATAGCATTCAATCCTGCTAAATACAACATCCCGGCTGAACAAGCATCTCAACTTCAAGCAATGTGGATGAATCAAGAAAAGCAAATCGACGAATTGTTGCGCATGCAAAAACTTGGCAACCTTTTCACAGGCGCTATCACAGCAAATGCATTGGACGCGAAAGCTCTTTATGACGAAAATGCGGCAACTACTCACATCGCTTATGCAAAGAAAGATTACGCTTCTCTTGCCAATGACCAATTCCCTGTTTCTGCGTCTGAAATCAAAGCTATGTGGTCAGACGAAAAGAAAGGTTATCGTCTTGATGAAGAAACTCGTCTTGTTAACTATATCTCAGTAAACATTACTCCTTCAGCCGAAGATAATGTTGCTGCTCAACAAGCAGTAGAAGAAGCAATTGCTAATCTTAAAGCAGCTCCCGGCACTGAAGGCATTAGTAACGATGCCAATTTCGTTATTGAACGCATCTCTCAACCTGCGTCTCGCATCTCTAATTCTCAACTAAAGAATTTTGCGACTACTACCGGTGTTGACAGCGTTTCTATCGTTTCATTCACTAACAATGTTTACACTATTGGCAAATTACTCGGAAGCAAAACTGAAGTTGACTCTGTCAATGTTGACATGCTTGCATTCCAAGGCTCAGCAGCTCAAACAGACTCTATCTTGAAAGTGCTTAACTCTGGTGCAACATTCTCTGAAGTTGCAGCTACTGCCGGAGTTCAAGGCTCACAAGAAAAAGCATGGTTCTCTCTTGCCAACGAAACAAGCCCCATCAAAACAAAACTTCTTTCTGAAGCAACAGGTCGTTTCTTCATTGGCGACAGCATACAAGGAACTGCTGTTTTCTATCGTGTAAATGAGCGCAAAGCTCCTGTTAAGATTTATGATGTAGCAAGCATCACTTATACAGTTGAGCCTTCTCAAACAACTATCAACAATCTTAACACCAAATTACGCGATTTCGTTGCTGCCAACAATACCGACACTGCATTTACAGCAGCTAAAGCTATTGCCGCAGGATATCAACTTCTCAACGCTCGCGTTACTGCTTCTACTCCATCTATTGGCAACATAGGCGAATCTCGCGACGCTGTTAAATGGGTTATGAATGCTGACAAAGGTGAAGTTTCTGACATTTTCCGCGACGAACAAGACAAACGTCTATTGGCAGTTGCTGTTACTGACATCTATGATGGTTATGTACCTGCTGAAGATAATACAGTTAAAGCTAATTTGACTGAAAAAATCCGCAACAACAAAAAAGCAGCCGACCTTCTTGCTAAATATGAAGGCAAAGCTAATGACCTTGCCGGATATGCTGAATTGATGGAAACAACTATCGACACTACTCAAATTACATTTGGTCAACGCTTTATTGCCGGTCTCGGTATCGACGAATCAGCA
Source organism: uncultured Muribaculaceae bacterium (assembly GCA_964497305.1). Classification (GTDB taxonomy): domain Bacteria; phylum Bacteroidota; class Bacteroidia; order Bacteroidales; family Muribaculaceae; genus RGIG4079. The sequence continues at coordinate 1,608 of CAZCEB010000187.1, forward strand.
ATCACAGGTCAAGCTGTAGTCGCTCAACCAAACACTCTTGTCGGTCCGGTTAAAACCAACCACGCAATTGTTGCTTACCAAGTAGTTAAAGTTGACAACGAAAGCCGTCCTTACAATTATGAAGAAAGCGCAGCTATGTTCAATCGCCAATTAGGTGCTGACGCTCTAAGCTATCGCATCGTACAAATCCTTCGCAACAACAAGGACATCGAAAACAATATGCTTGATTTCTATAACAACTAAGCAATATAGCTTCATTGACATCGAAAAAGCAGGAGTAAGTCCCACTAAGACTTGCTCCTGCTTAGTTTTTACATTTATTAATATTATCTCCTCATTATTATTGGTTAACTTTGTATCCGAGAAACTATTATCATGGCACAACAAGCGGCAACTCTATATCTTTTTCCCGTACCATTGAGCGATGGAACGATTAATAATGTTCTACCTCAAGCAAATATTGATTTAATAAAATCAGTAAAATATTTTATTGTCGAAAATATCCGCTCTGCCAGACGATTTCTCAAACAATGCGACAAAAGCATTAACATTGACGAATTGACATTTTTCACGCTCAATGAACACACCGATTATGCCGAATTGCCATCTATGCTCATTCCTCTTGAGCAAGGACACGACATGGGAATAATCTCTGAAGCCGGATGTCCTGCAATTGCCGATCCGGGAGCCGATATTGTTGCCATTGCTCAGCAAAGAGGATATCAGGTTACACCACTCGTTGGACCGTCAAGCATACTTTTATCTCTCATGGCTTCAGGTTTTAACGGACAAAGCTTCGCTTTCAACGGATATCTCCCCATTGATCAATTGGCAAGAACGGCTAAGCTAAAGGAACTCGAACGTCGCATTATGCGAGAAAACCAAACCCAGATTTTTATCGAAACGCCCTATCGCAACAATCGTCTCATTGCCGAATTATGCAAATCACTCCCCGGCAACATCAAATTGTGCATCGCGAGCGATATAACCGGCGAAAAACAATCAATAATAACACGTCAGCTCTCGAAATGGGCTAAAGCACAATATAACTACGACAAAATCCCCACAATTTTCCTTCTATATAAATAATTCCCATGGCACGCAAAACAAAACAACCTTCACACGATAGCTTCCCCGGTCTGTTTGACGATTTTGAAGTCGAATTGCCCAAGGAGAAACTACCCGTTTTCCCTGACATTGCGAGCCATGCCGAAAAATTAAAAGCTCAGGAGAACGAGACATCGCCCATCAACCAACCGATAGAACAGCAACAAGAGATTGACAAACTGTTATTCTTCAGCTTGGGAAGCGGAAGTAGTGGCAACTGCTCTTATATAGGTAACTACAACACAGGTTTTCTCATTGATGCCGGTGTCGATATGAAAAAAGTATTGGAAGGACTAAAATCCAACAATATCTCTATTGATGCCGTAAAAGGAATTTGTCTTACTCACGACCATGGCGACCACATAAGATATGCCTATACTATTCTAAAAAAATACCGACACATTGCATTATACTGCACCCCAAGAGTATTAAACGGCATTTTGCGCCGACACAACGTCTCTCGACGCATTAAAGACTATCACAAACCCATCTACAAAGAGATAGCCTTTAATATCGACAATTTCTCTATCACAGCATTTGATGTAATGCACGATGGCACCGACAATATGGGATTTTTCATCGAAAGCGGCAACCATCGATTTGCAATAGCCACCGATCTCGGATGCATTTCACCTCGAGTTGATTTCTACATGCGTCAGGCCGACTACATCATGATTGAGAGCAACTATGACAAAGAAATGCTCGCCAATGGCAGCTATCCAGAATATCTAAAAGCGCGCATTGTAGCCGACAACGGGCACCTTGATAACTGCGTTGCCGCTCAATTCATTGCCGACTGCTATACTCCAAAGCTCAAATATGTATTCCTTTGTCATCTGAGCAACGACAACAACACCCCCGACATTGCCACACGCGAGGTTAGCACAGCCTTGAAAGCTAAAGGAGCAACCATAGGCGACGGGACACAAAGCATCGAAACCCGAAACGCCGACATCCAACTCGTCGCACTCCCTCGCTACGACACCTCCCCGCTATACATCTTCCGCAAAAACTAAACAATTTTGACCTATATTTGTTTAGATATAACAGGTTTTTATGCTTCTACTAAAATCCTATTGCAATTAAATACGGAAATTTTTCCTTATTTATTTGTTGCAATCCAAAAAAGTTACTATCTTTGTAGTCGGTAAACAAGGATGTTTTAAATAAAGTACAAACAATTATTTATCAACAATAAATTAAAGTCATTAAAAATGAGCAAAATCGACTTAACTAAGTACGGTATCACAGGTACAACTGAAGTTGTTTACAATCCTTCTTACGAACAACTTTACAA
>CAZCEB010000188.1:0-4008 GCA_964497305.1 uncultured Muribaculaceae bacterium
CATTCAAATGGTAGGACGATCGTTTGCCCGGGGCATTTTGCCATACATGCCCCGAAGCCCGCTGCTCTTTGATGCGAGTGCTGATAGTTGGCTCATATTCGATGCTACTAAAACATGTAGATTCATTTTCAGAATATAAAGAGGAATAATTCGTTTTTAATCCTGACAAAGGAGTGAAATTTCCTCCACCGGTGCCATTGCTTGGCATCCATTGTTTAAAGAGTCTTCCTCTATTGTCATATTCATAATGGTCAACAAGGTCTTTCCCTTGTGAGAAATTCCTGATAACCGTTTGTTGCTTACGCCCAAATCCGTCATAAAAAGTCGTGGAAATTATGGCTTGTGATGGGGTGACAGAAGACAACCCTGTGCTCGGGGTGATGTGTATAGCATGTGAGACATAATTACAATCTCCTGAGGCCGATATCAGTTTAGAAGGAGTCTGTATAGTATATGGAATAACTGAGTCTTCGGTTTCTGCTGATGCGTCTATGCAAGTCAGCAAAAATACACAAAATATAATATGAATATATCGCTGTATAATCATCTTAATGAGCATAATTATATCTAAAAGACTCTAATAATTTACCTTCCTGATTTCTGATATATAGAAGTCTGCCTAATCCGTCATAATAATATGTTTTAGAACGACCATTGATATCAGTTATTTTTTCTAAAAGTCCTTCGGTATTGTAATCATAGGTTATTATACCTTTGCACGCCGGATTGGTACTTATGAGTGAAATTTTATCTTGTTCAGGTTTAAACAATTCGGAGTATCGGTTAAATGTATTTAATACTGCTGATACAAAGGCTACTGGAGTTTCCGTTAATGTTGCAACTAAACGTTGCCCTTTATAGCTCCATATGTGGCATAAAGATGGCGCATTCATAGGGTTTTCTATTATAATATTTCCGTAGCTATCATGCTCATATGTAGCAATTTTTGTATAGGAGTTATTGCCGTAAGCAATATCTATTGATGAAGGTCGCATTGTGTTTTTATCATAATGATAAAAGGTCTTTTTTATGGTAACACGTTCTCCTGTGTTATCAACTGCTTCTTGAATTTTTTCAACGACAGGTGTAATTCTATTTTGTTGACACATTAAATTATATTGAGTGCCACTTGATTGGAATGAATCAGGATATTTAAATGTTGTGTATAAAGTTTTGTTACTATTAGATCTCTTCAATTCTTCTAATAATCCTAAAGAGTTATATTTATATTCTATATTTGTTGTGTAATGGTTGTTTGAGAAGTATTCGGTTTCTGTAACTTTTTTAGGTCGCATTAAATAGGTGTATGCATAATATGCAGCCCCCTCTGCATAACTCATAACATTAAAATAATTATATTGTGTTTTAAATATAGGTACATGGCTATTTGTTGAAGAATCGGTCTTCTCATATTCATAGATTATTTCTTTTGATTTCTGTCCAATGTTATTATACTCTATTTGACTTTTTAATAATCCACGTTCTTGATCTTTTGCGCATGAAGGCTCGTATATTGATGATTGATCAAAAAGAGTTGCCAATGTTGGCTCATCGGCATGCCCATCGGAAAAATTGGTATATTTATATATTGTAAATGTCCCATCAGCATTTTTTTCAGCGACTTCGCTATATTCTATGTGATTATTAGAAATATTTCCAATTGAAGGCAGAAAGGATTGAGAACCATAAGTATCTAGTGTAATTGTTCCTCCTTCGTAATTTTGTGCAGGTAATACTTTATTCAAATGTTCATATTGATATAGTTGAGTCAATATGCCACTTGACTCTGTCGAGTTCTCCCCATTGTTTAAGAAATCAGTTACATAATAATATTCTTTATCGGTATATTCATCGATACTATTTCCCGATGGACTTTGTATTATTCTTTTAATCCTTATACCCCCGGCTGTTTTCACACTTGATAGTTTCTCTACTCCATTGCGTTCTTTTGTTACTTGATAGAAATATTCGTGTGGTTCATATAAGAAACGTGAATATCCACCTGTAGGATAGGTTATTTTTGACAATGCGCCATAGTCTGAAACTTCCGGATTGGGAGAACGGCTTTGAGTGTAATTTGTGTTATGTACGCGTGGAGATGGAGTTGCATTATAGAATCCCCAATGGTCTGTTTTGGTTGACATATATTGAGGTAAAAGGTTGCTGTTATTGTATTCAAATTTATATGTCATAGCATTATCGCTGTCATTTGATGGTATAATTGATACTGCTTTCAATGATAATCGCTCTGTAATAGTATCAGTATATTCAAATTTTATTTTTTTAGTGATATAAGATTTATATGATGTATCTCGAGCACTTATCTGTATATTTAATAATTTTTTCCATTTTAATGCGGCAAGACATCTCGGGAAATCACGATAGGCTGCTTCGTACTCTCCGTTTCTTGCTAAAATTGGCATAAATTCACTTTTTTGAGGGATATTAGATGCGTTAGCATAGCTATTACATATAATATCTAAATCGTAAGTCATTTCGTTACTATTAGCTTTTTCAAAATAGATATTTCCATAATCATATTCTATTGTTTTTAAATAGCTTGGCATAATTAATGCCCCTGAAAAACGATCATTAGGAGAATTATTTCCACTTATCATAGAATAGTCTCCTGATGATGATTTAATCTTTATTGTTTTACAGTAGTCATTCTCATACATCTGAACAATGAAATCGCTTCGTTCATAACTGAAGCGGACGACGTGATTATCGGGATATTCTATGCGAATTAAATGCCAAACATTTGCTTTCAGATGATCTGTTATTTGGTTAAAGAAATTTATAGAATATTCAATAGCATCATCAGACTCTCCAAATATATATCGAGTTCCATCCTCTCCAATGATAGTGAATTTCTTAAAATGATGAGATCGACCAAATGTCTCGGCATTTGTCCCAACAAGAGAAAATCGCTCTGAAGTTTCAGAATAAAAACGGGTAAAATCGGCATCCTCTCCTTCAAATAAAATTTGCACGTTCTTATTACATTGTACTTTCCATTTCCCATCTGTTCCCATGTAAAAGTTCCCATGGTAATCTAAGAAGTTGAAACTAAATTTATCGGGAGCAGTATCATAAAAATTTGTATCATGTGCAACATTTAATAATTGCTGATTTAAAGACAACTCAAAATCGTAATATGCATGTCGATAATAATAGCCTGCAACTGAGTCATATGTCATTTTAGGATTTTTAAATTCATCAGTTTCTCCATTTATAATACGTGATATACATCCTCCGGCATGCAAATTCCATCCTATCCCTACCCAACCTGGATGTTGATCAGGGCGGATGCCTCCACTGAGATATTTTAATTGAATAGGGATAATATATTTTCCTATCTTTATTTCATGTAATGGGATCTCAATATTAAATAACCCTGAATATTGTGAAACCGGAATATTCCCAAATTCTCCAAGCGAGGCAATATTGGGGCTTAATACTGTTTGAGGTGTGTTTAATGTTTGGGAAAAGAGTTCTCCCCAAAATGCGATAAATATTATAATAATTATTGTAATCTTTTGCATATGATTAATCTGTTTTTACAGAGATTTTTTTCGTAATAATTCCATCCTTACTAATTATTGTCAACAAATAATTTCCCGATGGGACATCAGAAATGTCAACATTATAATTCAATGATGTGTTTTTTGAGGCTGTTTTCCAGACTCGTCCTTGGACATCAGATAGTATTATTTCAAATTCTGCTAAATTAGTGGTGTTGATATTAATATTTAGATTATTATAATTATTAATAATAGATATATCATCAAGGTTGATGTTAATATTTGTTGATATATTATATGCTAACAGCCTGTCAACTATTCCTGACCAGCTTCATCTAAAATATCTGCAACATCCTCTTCTGTCATCTTTTTTTCTTTTTTAGTTTCAAAACGATCCAGCACCTCTGGAATCAAATCCAAAATCTTTGTCATCGTATCTTGATTTTTAATATTAACCAGTTTTGTTCTACCATCTTGAATCACA
>CAZCEB010000189.1:0-3937 GCA_964497305.1 uncultured Muribaculaceae bacterium
TCAATTCACCAAATTCAGTGATTTTATCTTTTTTGAATTTATCTTTGAGATATTTTGAAGTATTAGCTTCACGTTTTCCTGCGAGCTTCTCATTAAAGTCAAGTTCACCATCAGGTGATGCGTATGAAGAAATATTTACTTCTTCAATTTCAAGGTCTTCATCTTCGTTGGCAGCAGCGATTTTAGCATGTAGCGCAGCCATTTCATCAGAAGCAAGTTCACCTTTGCGAATATCGGCTTTATTTACCAAAAATTTGATTTCAGCCGCATATTTTTCATTGATAATGCGTTGGAACTTATCGGGAGCAATTGCAGGAGCAACAGTTCCGGCATCGGCAAGAGTTGCCGTTGCCACAACACCTTCAGCGACTTTTACACGAGGCAATACATATTGTTTACTGCCTTGAGTTACTTCAAATGCAAGAGCAAGTTCACTCTTAGCCATTTCCGGAACATATTGATACATTACAGGAATTGTAACAGTACCGCCATATTCATAGTTAATTACTTGGTTATTTCCACGCACTTTTTCGCCTTGGAAAGTATAAGATTGTCCTGCTGTTTCTGTCCCATTATACACCAAATAGGGAGTTACTTTAACTTCTGCATTCTTTTCAAAGAATTTAGCAGGAACTTTACCTGTAATAGTTGCAGGCACTTTGTCTCCTGTTACCTCAAGAGGATTAGGATTTACCGAAAAATAATCGGCTGCAAATGGATTAAGTTTCTTCCCGCAAGAAGAAAGGACCAATGCGCCACCCAATACAAGGGCAAATGTCAATTTTTTGTTCATAAATAAATTATATTGTTGTTTTTAATTAATGTTTCTTTTAATTGCACAAATATAGCATTTTTTTAGTTGTTTTTCAGCAAACACGCCAAACATATCTACACATTTGAGTGTTTTTTACATTTTAATAAATCTAATTAGCAATTAAACGAGGAATTATAACTACATTTGCCAATAAATTTGTTATATAAAACTTTAGGTTTAACTTTTTATTTCACAATAAGGCCGATGAGAAAATGGCGCATTGACGACAGCGCAGAGCTGTACAACATTAACGGATGGGGATTGAAATATTTCTCTATTAACGACAAAGGGCATGTGGCTGTAACTCCACGTGAAGGTTATGCATCTGTTGACCTTAAAGAGATCATGGATGAACTTCAAGTCAGAGACATCACATCACCAGTGCTATTGCGCTTTCCTGACATTCTTGACAACCGCATTGAAAAGATTTCACGTTGTTTCAAGCAAGCGGCTGAAGAATACAACTACCAGGCAAAAAATTTTATCATTTACCCCATCAAGGTAAATCAAATGCGCCAAGTGGTGGAGGAAATTGTTACTCATGGCAAGAAATTCAACATAGGACTCGAAGCAGGCTCTAAACCGGAATTGCATGCTGTTCTCGCTACAAATATTGCAGAGAACGCACTGATAATATGCAATGGTTATAAAGATGAAAACTACATTGAACTTGCTCTCCTTGCTCAAAAGATGGGACGACGCATTTTCCTTGTTGTTGAAAAATTAAACGAATTACGCTTGATTGTCGAAATAGCCAAACGTTTAAAAATCACCCCTAATGTGGGAATTCGCATCAAAATCTCAAGTTCAGGCTCAGGTAAATGGGAAGAATCAGGCGGAGATCAATCAAAATTTGGACTGAACTCAAGCGAATTGCTCGAAGCACTTGATTTCCTTGACAAGAACAAGATGAATGAGTGTCTTCGTTTAATCCATTTCCACATAGGAAGTCAAATTACAAAAATACGTCGCATCAAAAATGCGTTGCGCGAAGCCACCCAATTCTATGTACAACTCGCAAAAATGGGTTATAACATTGATTTCGTTGACATCGGAGGAGGTCTTGGCGTGGACTATGACGGGACTCGCAGTTCGGCAAGCGAAAGCAGCATGAACTATTCAATCCAAGAATACGCCAACGACTCGGTATCGGCACTTGTTGACGCATGTGAAAAGAATGGATTAACTCAACCTAATATAATCACTGAAAGTGGACGTTCTCTCACAGCTCACCATTCAATACTTGTTTTTGATGTATTGGAACGCACCACATTACCATTTTGGAACGACAAAGAAGAACTTGGACCCGATGCTCACGAGCTATCTCGTGAACTTTACAACATCTGGGACAAATTAAATCAACCACGATTGTTTGAAAGCTGGCACGATGCCCTACAAATTAAAGAAGAGGCACTTGACTTGTTCAGTTTAGGTCTGTTAGATCTTCGCACTCGTGCCGAAATTGAGAAATTATTCTGGTCAATCGCTCGTGAAGTGGGAGAAATAGCCATGTCTATGAAGCATGCGCCTGAAGAATTGCGTAAAATCGCGAAAATGATTCCAGATAAATATTTCTGTAATTTTTCTCTATTCCAATCCCTACCCGACTCTTGGGCTATAGATCAAGTATTCCCCATTATGCCTATTTCTCGTCTTGACGAAAAGCCGGGGCACACAGCTACATTGCAAGACATCACTTGCGACTCAGATGGGAAAATTGCCAATTTTATTTCATCTCACAGCACAGCCAATTCTCTTCCGGTACACGCATTAAAACCTGGTGAGCCATACTATTTGGGGGTATTCCTCGTGGGAGCCTATCAAGAAATATTAGGAGATATGCACAACCTGTTTGGCGACACCAATGCCGTTCACATCAGCGTATATAAAGATCGTTATGAAATAGACCAAATAATTGACGGAGAAACAGTTGCCGAAGTATTGGATTATGTGCAATTTAATCCAAAGAAACTCGTGCGTAACGTTGAGACCTGGGTTACTTCTTCAATGAAAGCCGGAAAGATTTCGCCTGAAGAAGGTAGAGAATTCCTCAGCAATTATCGTTCAGGGCTATATGGCTACACATATCTTGAACGCGACTAAGGCATAGCTTTACTTTCATAATAGTATATGGCGCGATATTTCATGAAACTTGCTTACTGTGGAGCTAATTTCCACGGATGGCAATCACAGCCAAATGCAGTGAGCGTTCAATCAACAATTGAAGATGCGCTCACCACTATCATGCGCACTCCTATTAAAATAACAGGTGCAGGTCGTACCGATACAGGGGTAAATGCACGTCTAATGATTGCCCATTTTGACCTACAATCTTCGCTGGAGTCAACAGATGGTCTTGTTAGAGCATTAAATTCCATTATCGGAAAAGATATTGCCATATATTCTATTACACAAGTACATGATGATGCCCATGCGCGATTTGATGCAACATCTCGCACATATCATTATTATGTACACACCGAAAAATCTCCATTTCTGCACACTCTATCATGGCAAGCTCCGACCAATCTCGATTTCGAACAAATGAACAAAGCTGCAGAGGTATTACTAAGCATTGAAGATTTCACTTCTTTTGCAAAATTACACACCGATGTAAAAACCAATATATGCAATGTTTCATACGCAAAGTGGGAGCAAATCGACAATAACCGATGGGTATTTGTTATTACCGCTGACCGCTTTTTAAGAAATATGGTTAGAGCAGTCGTTGGCACACTCGTTGATGTGGGCAGAGGAAAGATTACGCTTTCGGAATTTACCAATATCATTGCCGCCAAAAATCGATGTGCAGCCGGAACATCAATGCCAGCCTATGCATTATTCCTATGGGAAGTAACCTATCCTTATTAATTGCCCTAAGAATTGTAACACAATTGTAACCTAATAAATTATCGACCAAACTTAGGTAAACAGGGTGCTCACGAGGAAAAATCGACTAAAAAATCCGCCATTTCAGCCCAATAAACAAACTTTATAGCTCTAAAGTTTTAGTAATTGAATTAAAATTACTTACTTTGCACCGCAAAATAATTATTAATCTAAAAATATAAAATTATGTCAGAAATTGCATCTCGAGTTAAAGCTATTATCGTAGATAAACTT
>CAZCEB010000190.1:0-3936 GCA_964497305.1 uncultured Muribaculaceae bacterium
AAAACAATCTTGAGATTAATTGCGTCATGGGTTTAGCTATGACGCAGTTTTTTTTATAAAAATTATAGATAAGAAGAGTTGATACCTACTAAGGGGGCATAAATAATTTAGTGGGATAATTTCTGTAATCGAGGTTTTGGTTTTTTGGAATAGTAATTTATTATGGCTATTTTTGAGAACTAAAATGCGATGATATGGACGAATTGATTAAACAAGACGAAATTTTGTTGTCTGATGGTTTAGTATCGGATGTTTGTAAAATAATAGAGACTGGACGCAAACAGGCATATGAAGCTGTTGTGCAATCAAGTGTAATGACTTTTTGGAACGTCGGGCGACGCATAGTAGAAGAGGAACAGAAAGGGGCTGTTAGAGCAGAGTATGGCTCAAAGCTTATTAAAAATTTAGCAGAAGCGATAGCTCCCATCTATGGACGAATTTATAGTAAGCGGAATTTGGATTATTATAGAAAATTCTATTTGCTTTTTTCTGAATCGGAGATTGTGAACACGCGTGTTCACAATTTAGAATGGTCTCATTTTCGAAGGGTTTTATCAGTCGTGAATCCGGACGCTCGTCTGTGGTATTTGGAAAATGCATCACGCAACATGTGGAGTGTTAGAGAACTCGATAGAAATATATCTACTCAATATTTTGAAAGACGATTAGCAGCGCAGTTGCCGGTAAATGATGGAGATTTGCCGAAAGTTACAGATAAACATCCGCTTGATTATATAAAAAATCCTATGGTAGCTGAATTCATGGGTTTCCGTAGAGATGTTAATTATTCAGAAGCAGAATTAGAGCAAGCTCTTTTGCTGCTAAATATATGACATATATGCCAACAGAAGAAGAATTGCGTAAAGAAATTGAACAGCAAAAACAATTCTTTTTGGAGCAACAAAAAAGTCGAAATTCATAAAATAAAAGCATTCTCTTAGAGAAAGATTGTTATTATATATAACTAAAATGCGAAATGTATGGAATCGATAAAGGAGATATATAAGATTGGGTTGGGGCCGTCGAGCAGCCACACGATGGGTCCAAAAAGAGCGGCAGAACGTTTTGTCGATAAAAATCCCGACGTGTTACGCTATGAGGTTACGTTGTATGGTTCTCTTGCTGCAACAGGAAAAGGACACATGACCGATGTGGCGATATTAAATGTGCTTGAGCCATTGGCTCCGACAGAAATTATTTGGCAGCCCGACGTTTTTCTGCCATTCCATCCCAACGGAATGAAATTTGTGGCGTATGATGAAACCGGGGCTGTTGTTGATGATTGGATTGTTTTTTCAATAGGAGGCGGAGATATTGCAGAAGAGGGTGAGAAAAGGGTAAAAAACCATGTTTACTCAATGACTCGTATAGCCGATATTCAGTCGTGGTGTGAAACAACGGGCAAGACCTATTGGGAATATGTCGATGAGTGTGAGGGGCATGATGTGTGGGATTATCTTGCTCATGTGTGGGCGGTGATGAAAAGTGCTGTTGAGCGAGGCATAGAGGCTGAGGGAGTGTTGCCGGGAGGTCTTGGTGTGCGTCGCAAGGCGGTGAGCTATTATGTGCATGCGTCGGGATATGCCGGTAGCTTGAAGAGTCGCGGGTTGGTGTATGCCTATGCGCTTGCCGTTAGCGAAGAGAATGCTGCCGGTGGAGAGATTGTTACGGCTCCCACTTGTGGCTCTTGTGGAATTGTTCCGGCTGTTCTTTATCATTTACACACGTCTAAAGGTTTTTCTGAACAACGCATCTTGCGAGCGTTGGCTACAGCCGGTGTGTTTGGCAATGTAGTAAAGACCAATGCTTCGGTTTCGGGAGCAGAGGTAGGTTGTCAAGGAGAGGTGGGCGTTGCTTGTGCTATGGCAGCCGCAGCAGCTTGTCAATTGTTTGGAGGAACGCCGGCACAAATAGAATATTCGGCAGAGATGGGGCTCGAACATCACTTGGGATTGACTTGCGATCCGGTGTGTGGATTGGTGCAAATTCCATGTATTGAGCGTAACGCCTATGCTGCTGCTCGTGCGTTGGATGCAAACCTGTATTCGCAATTCTCCGATGGGCACCATTCGGTGAGTTTTGACCGCATAGTCGAAGTGATGAAGCAGACCGGACACGACATTCCTTCGCTATATAAAGAAACGGCACAAGGTGGTCTTGCGGCAATAAAGTAATAGGATTAAAAATTATGCAAGAAAACGAAATAGTATTATAATACTATTTCGTTTCTTTTTACAATTCGACAATTTCGCCTATAAATAGAGGCATTCCTGTACTTCGCTCAATGATTCCGTAAATAAACGGACGATCAAAAGTAAGGTATAATGGTTGAGGATGGTTGGGTGTGGCTCCATCTATAAATGATGTAACGGCAGCCGCTTCAGCACCTTCTTCATCGACGGAAATATTTGCGATTTGTTTCATGTTTGGAGGTGTTGAGAGAGAGAGGCTTTTAAATATTTGTACATCACCTGTCTTAGAAAATAGCTCCTCACCGCCTATAGCCATTAAGGCATCTGTTATATCAGTATTGTATTTTGCCTCAAAAATGGGAAGTTTAACAACTACTTCTTGTGAATTTGGCATTTTTGAGAATGTCTCACCTGATGATTTTATCGTTTGATACACTTCGCTAAATGAAACACCCTCATTTGGGAGTATAAAAAACATTCCAAAAGCAGAATTACTAAATGGCAATATTGTAGCGGAAAACTCAGAAGTAGTGATGTGTCCATAAGTTTTTCCGCCGAACATTTCAACCTGTGTTATCATTCCATCGGCATTGGTGAAGTCTTGTATTCCTCGTTTAGATTTTTCTTCGCTCCATGGAGAACGGAAATATACAGCGTTTATTAAATGGTATATATCATTAGAATCAGTACGGTCAATTATATGGTTTATTCTTCCGTAGGTGCGTTCTTCTGCCCATTTGTTTATCTTTTTTGTCGTTTCATCACCATATACAACAGGGAAAAACTCACAATTATAATACTCCTTTAATGTTTGTTCAAAATCGGGTATTACCTGATAACGTTTGTTATACCACAACGAGTTTGACGCGCTGAATCTCGTAACATTGTCAGCCTCAACCATCCCAACAGACAGGTCTTTGAAATATTGATTTATTTCGCTGACTGTATATCCCGACAAATGCATTATTTCAAGCATTTCTTGTAATGTTTCTCCTTGTAGCCCGTTGAGAAGCATGGCTAAATCAATTTCAAGGCACAATGGAGAAAAAATCAAGTTTTCATTTCCTCCTAAATTTTGCTGCTGATTACTGATTGCTTCAAATATATCCCATGAAAATGCTTGTAGCGACTTAGATATATTTTGTTGGGTACTTGTTAGCTCTATATCTTTAGCGGGATGAGATTCTGTCGGCATCGGAGGCTCATTATAAGAGCCATTCTCCGGAGATATTACATCATCCTCTTGACAAGATGTGATTGCAAAAGTTATTAATGCAATGCAAATGATAAATTTAAATGCATTCATATTATAGGATTGCAATGGTTTTATAAAGAGTCAAATTTACAATAGTAAATAAATGCTCTTTTGCAAATGTAAAAAAAATTTTTAAAACAACAAGATAATGTGGAGAACTATTGTTGTTTGGGGTAATAATATAAAAATAGCCCCCATGTTTCATTTTGAAGAGGGAGCTATGTATTAATTATTATTTATAGTGGATGGGGATTTCGCGGTCAATGCTATGGTCGAGCGAAATGAGTGTTTCGGTGCCGGTAACACCAGGAATCATCTGTATTTTGTCGTTTAGAAGCTCCATCAGGTGTTCGTTGTCGCGAGCATAAAGTTTTACGAGCATTGTGTAAGGACCGGTAGTGAAATGGCACTCAACTATTTCGGGAATTTTTTCCAATTCAGGGACTACATCACGATACATGGCTCCACGTTCAAGGTTTACGCCTATAT
>CAZCEB010000191.1:0-3929 GCA_964497305.1 uncultured Muribaculaceae bacterium
GTCTGCTCAGGCTGACTCCCCTAATAATCCAATAATACAAGCCGATTCAATTTTTAAAAGTTTAGCTAATAATGCCCAAAACAAAAAAGTTGTAGAAAGTTCATATTATAATTTAGGAAACATTGCTTTTGACAAGCAAGATTATTCTCAAAGCATTGAAATGTATAAGAATACATTACGTTTAAATCCTGACAATAATGATGCTCGAGAAAATCTGAGACTTGCACAATTAAAGATGAAGGAACAGGAGCAAAATAAGGATAAAAATAAGGATAAAAATAAAAATAACGATCAACAGGATAATAAACAAGATCAGAACAAAAATCAAAGCAAAGAGAATCAAGAACAAGACAAACAAAATCAACAAAACAATAATAACGATAAAGAAGAGTCGAATCAAAGCCAGCAGCAAAGGCAACAGCAAAATCAAGAAAGGCAGCAATCACAAGGTATTAGTGATGCAAATGCCGAGAAGATTTTGAAGACGATGGAAAATGAAGAAAATGCAACTAGACGAAAAGTAAATGAATTGAAGAAAAAAGAAGATGAAAAGAATGCTTCTCGTCGAAGAATTACTAATCAATGGTAATAAAATATTACAAAATTAACATGAAAAGATTTTTTTCTATATTTACGTTGTTTATTATTTACGTTGCTGCTATGGCAGAAACGTCATTTACAATTATTCCACCAAGACAGATTATAGAGGGGAATAAGTTTAATGTGACATTTCGATTAAAAAATGGTGAGGGCACAGGTCTTAAAGCGCCTGAAATTGAAGGATGTACATTGCTTTATGGACCATCTACATCTACGATGCAAAGTTATCAAATGATAAACGGTCAAACCACATCAAGCACAACAATAGATTATAGTTATATATATCGTGCAGATAAAGCTGGGACATATACTATTACACCTGCTTCAATAACAGTAAATGGGAAAAATTACACAACTAAAGAGACCAAAATTACTGTTTTACCGGCAGATAAAGCAAATCAAGGTGGGCAACCGAATGTTCGCGTGGATGATTATTCTACACAATCAACAGACAAACAAGTTTCAGACAGTGATGTTTTTGTTAGAATTATTTTATCTAAATCAAGAGCATATGAACAAGAGGCAATAGAATGTACCATTAAATTATATACAAAATATTCTATCAGTACATTTATGCCGACAACTCAACCAAATTTTGATGGCTTTTTAATTGAAGAAATGGATTTAAAGTCAAGTTTAAATCAAATAGAAAATTACAAAGGGCAGAATTATATGACTGCTATTTTGAAAAAATGTATCATATTTCCACAAAAGTCAGGAAAGTTAACAATAAACTCAGGGAAATATGATATAACAATTGTTCAATATGAGCGTGTCAATATGGGATTTTTCAGTGATACACGCCCGGTTGAAAGAAAAATTAAAGTAAGCTCTAACTCTGCATCAATAAATATTGATCCATTCCCTACTCCTCAACCAGATGGATTTTCAGGAGCTGTTGGAAAATTTTCAATAGATAGCAAACTACAAGGGACTTCATTTCGTACTAATGAAGCATCATCTCTTATATACACGATTAAAGGTACCGGTAATATTAAATATGTAAAAGAGCCTATAATCGATTTCCCTTCTGAATTTGAACAGTATACACCTAAAAATGAGATAAAGGCATCTGTAAATGGTAGTAATGTTTCAGGGAGCATGACAATAGAATATACTTTTGTTCCCCAAAGTGTTGGAAAATTTACAATTGGGACTGACAAATTCGTATATTTCGATCCGACATCAAAAAAATACATAACACTATCTACCCCAACTTATGATATTAGTGTTACAAAAGGAGTATCAACTCACACTACAACATCTATAATACAAAAAGACATAACATCTAAAAATACAGATATATTACACATTAAATTAGGAGATAAAAAACCTCAAAAGAATCAATCTTTTTACTCATTTAGCTTTTGGTATTGGTCTCTATATATAATTGGCATAATGACATTAATTGCAATAATATACTTTAATGTTAAACGATTAAAAACAATAGCAGATGTTAAAGGTACACGTTTGGCAAAAGCTAATAAAGTCGCTAAAAAACGATTGAAACAGGCGAAAACTTATATGGAGACTCATGAAAATGATAAATTTTATGAGGAAATTCTCCGCACAACTTGGGGATATTTAAGCGACAAACTTTTAATACCTGCATCTCTACTAAATCGTGATAATATTTCATCAGAATTAATTAAATATGGCGCTTCCGAGATGTTGATTAACAATATAATTGATGTGCTTGATGAATGTGAGATGTCACGATATACACCAGAAAAAACTAATGAACAAGTAGAAAATATATTTAATCAAATTTCGCTCTCAATGAGAGAAATGGAAAATATAAATAAGTAGTTTATGAATAAGATATATTTAACGTTAATATTATTATTATTTATTACAATGTCAGTTTCTGCTAATTCACTATCGGAGCAAGCAGATTCCGCATATACAGAAGATAATTTTGTTGAAGCCATCAATTTATATAATAAAATTTTAAAAGAGGATGGAGTATCTTCTATACTTTATTATAATCTTGGTAATTCATATTACCGTATTGGAAAGTTGGGAAAAGCAATCGTTTGTTATGAACGATCAATAATATTAAATCCCAATAATGAGGAAGCACGAATTAATCTTGATTTTGTTAGAAACCAAATTACCGACAAACCAGGAGATAATGGCACTTGGATTTCTAATACATTAAATAAACTTATTACAAGTACACATGCTAATACATGGGCAATTTCTGCCCTACTTTCATTTATTCTACTACTGAGTGCTATTATTATATATATATATTCTTCAAAAGTTTCTTTTCGAAAACTCGGTTTCTTTTCGGCTTTAATACTCTTAGTCATAAGTATTGTTTGTAATGTATTTGCATTTAAAGCAGCTGTTATAGCAAATACTCACAATATGGCTATAATTATTGAGCCATCAACTATACTTTCTACTTCGCCTCGTATACCAAAAGACCGAACAGAAGAGGCGCTGTTTCTACATGAAGGAACAAAAATTGAAATCCTTGATTCAATAAGTAATTCTGATTTCGACAAGTGGTATGACGTAAAAATAGACAATACACATAGAGCGTGGATAAACTCAAAAGCAATTGAAATTATATAGTTGTAAACATAACAATCTGAGCTTTTGAGAGCTAACAGCACATATAATAATTATTATGTTGTAGAACACATCTGTTTTTTGTGTAAAAAATTTGTTTAATTCAAAATATAGACCTATTTTTAACAAATCATTTATGAAGCGAATTACTAACTATCAAAATTTATAGTATCATGACTAAAACAATTTCATTTAATGACCTTCGTCGCATCAAAGACAGCCTTCCTGATGGTTCAATAAGCAAAATTGCTGACAAATTGAATACAACTCCCCAAACAGTACGTAATTATTTTGGCGGTACTAACTATGAATTTGGGAAAAATTGTGGTGTACATATTGAACCAGGACCTGATGGGGGAATTGTAGTTCTTGATGACACTACCATATATGATATGGCTATTGAAATACTCCAAGAACAAGAAAAAGAATAATAACGATTCATCGAATTGTTAGTAAACTACCGACAAACTCTTTATTGCTATTCCTTAAAATGAGCGAAGATAGATTGATTACACTCGCTATCCACACTTATGAAAAGGCTGTAATGTTAAAATCATTACTTGAAAATGAAGGTGTGCCGGTAGTTTTGCATAATGTAAACTTAACACAGCCGGTTGTATCATCAGGTGTTCGTGTTAGAATAAAAGAAAAAGATTTACCTTTATCTCTTAGAATAGTAGAAAATACAGATATTTTCACCAATAGCGAAAAGATTCCGATTTCAAGACAAAAAATAATAGTACCTATTG
>CAZCEB010000192.1:0-3906 GCA_964497305.1 uncultured Muribaculaceae bacterium
ATCAGTTTCCAATACGTCAACCTGATTTCTTAATTCTAATTGTTTTTCATTTAGAACATCTATATGTTGGGCTTGATTAGTCAATTGCATCAACAATTCTTGTGACTCACACATCATATCCTCTATTTCATGTTTTTTATGCTTCATTCTCATTTTATAGAACAGATAAAAACAGAGAGCAACAACTACTAATCCAAATCCCAATGCACTCAATATTACTATATATTTTTCCGCTTTAATCTTTTCAACCAGCGATTTTGTTTTATAATAATCACTCACAGTCTCTATATATGAAAATGAAAAAATATATACACAAACGGATAATGCCCAAAACAAAATATTTTATGGGGTTAATGCATCATATTATTTCAATCGTTTATCCTGGATAAATTTTTCTTTTAACACATATTTTGGATATAGTAAATATTCATCTCTGTTGCCTGAATTTACAGATAACACGACTTCTACAGAATGGGGGATAGATGGATATCTTGATTTTGTTTTTAATAAGAGTAGGACTTTCTCCGGATTTCTATCTGGGAATTATATCGGGAAAAGAGAAACAACAGTCTCCTCAATCCAACCCGGTTACGGAATAAATGCAGGAATTAGTTATTACATGCTAAACCGAAAATTAGCAATCTCTTTATCAGGAATAGATATTATATCCTCAAGACACAAAGGATATTCCAAACAAAAAGATTGCATTATTACATTTAATAATCGATATACATATCCCACATTATATTTATCAGTATCATATAAATTTTCAAACATAAAAGATAAAACTACTCGACGACAAATTGGTACACGAGAAATTGATTCTCGATTTTAAAATATAATAATATAATGATTAAATTTACTTTGTTTAAACAACGTGATACTATGCAATGTGGCATCGCTTGTTTACAAATGATTTGTAACTTTTGGGGTATTTGTTACTCTTTCGAATTATTATCAAATTTGTGTTTTGCAACTAAAGAAGGAATCTCTATACTTGGATTGTCAAATGCAGCTCAACGTCTTGGGTTTAAAACGTCATCGGTGCGCATAAATCTCAATCAACTGCAGATTATTCAAGGTCCATGCATATTACATTGGAATCAAAATCATTTTGTCGTTCTATACAATGTTGATAAAAAAGGATATTATTATATTGCAGACCCAAGTAAAGGATTAATAAAATATAATTCGGATGAATTCAAAAGGCATTGGATAAGTAATATTCACAATAATGAAGAATGTGGAGTTGCATTAATATTAGAGCCAACCGATGAGTTTGGGAAAATCACAGACACGGAACGTGTAAATAAAAAATCTTTTGACTTTCTTATCGGTTATTTAAAAGAATATCACAAATGTTTTACTCAAATTATACTTGGTCTTTTATTAGGATGCATTTTACAACTTATTATGCCATTCCTTACTCAATCAATTGTGGATATTGGTATAAGTTATAAAGATATAGGCTTTATTTGGTTGATTTTATTAGGAGAAATGTTTATTATTGTAGGACGTACTGCTACTGATTTTATTCGTCGACGACTGCTCCTTCACATTTCAATGCGCATTAACATTTCTCTTGTTAGTGATTTCTTTATCAAATTGCTGAAACTGCCCATGTCGTTTTTTGAGACTAAATTATTAGGCGATTTAATGCAACGAATGAGTGACCATAGCAGAGTACAAACATTTTTAACAACACAAGTTCTGAATATTATTTTTTCCGGGTTAAGTTTCATAATCTTTGGTGTTGTCCTTTTATTTTACGATCATCTGATATTCGGAGTATTTATTCTGTGTAGTATTTGTTATGGAGGGTGGATTGCCTTGTTTCTAAAAAAGCGCAAAGTTTTAGATTATGAATTATTTGAACAACAAGCTATAAATCAAAATAAAACATATCAGTTTTTCACTAATATGCAGGAAATAAAACTGCAAGATTGTGAACAGCGCCGACGTTGGGAATGGGAAGATGTGCAAGCTGATTTATTTTCAATAAAATTAAATTCGCTCAAATTGCAACAAACACAAGAAGCGGGCAGTATTTTCATCAATGAGATGAAAAATATAATTATAACAATATTATCGGCAACAGCAGTTATTAACGGACAAATCACACTTGGTGCAATGCTTGCCATCCAATATATTATAGGACAATTAAATTCACCGATAGAGCAATTAATGTCATTCATATATTCTTTGCAAGATGTAAAAATTTCCCTTGAACGCATTAATGAAATTCATAAAGGGAAAAATGAGGAAACTGAAACCAATCAAATTTCTGATTTTTCTGATAACGAAAAAGATATTGTTCTTGATAGAATTTGTTTCAAATATGACCCTCATGCACTCAAAGAGACGATTAAAAATGTGTCAATTTCTATTCCTGCAGGAAAAGTTACTGCAATTGTTGGGGCATCAGGAAGTGGGAAAACAACTCTGATCAAATTGATGTTAGGATATTACTACACAATTAAAGGCTCGATTACTATTGCAGGGAAAGACATAAATAAATATAATTTAAAATGGTGGAGACAACATTGCGGAGTTGTTATGCAGGATGGCGTTATATTCTCAGAATCTATTGCTCGTAATATAGCTGTTTCCGATGACGATATTAACTTTGAAAGATTAGAAACAGCAGCAAGAATTGCAAATATTCATGAGTTTATTATTGGTTTGCCATTAAAGTACAACACTATTATAGGGCACGATGGAATAGGATTAAGTCAAGGACAAAAACAACGGATATTGATAGCTCGTGCTGTATATAAAAATCCTGACTATATATTTCTTGATGAGGCAACGAATGCTCTTGATGCTGAGAATGAACGTGCTATTGTTGAAAATTTAACGGAGTTTTATAAAGGTCGTACAGTTATTGTTGTTGCTCATAGATTATCAACAGTAAAAAATGCTGACCAAATAGTAGTCATTGACAAAGGCATGATTATTGAAAGTGGAACTCATACATCTCTTATAGAACAAAAGGGAGCCTATTTTAAACTAATAAAAAATCAACTTGAACTTGGTAACTAATATGACTAAAAATGATAAACAAATAATAGAAACTCGCTCTGAAAAAGCGCGTAATATTATTGATAACATACCTTCTAATCTAATTATATCAGGTTATATAATTACAATATCAATCATTATTATATTAATTGTCGCAATTGTTTTTATTCCTTATCCATATAAAGAAAATGAAACAATATTACAACATATTATAAAAGAATTTATTTCGTAACTTTAAAATTATCGCAATTAAAAAGTAATACTACACAAATTTAGAGTTGGGAGGACCGGGGCGTGAGTCTCGGTCCTCTTTTTGGAAAATAATAAGGAGATGTATCACTCGTGATACATCTCCTTATTATTTATTATTTAATCAAATGTTATGGTTTCACTTTATCAATAGATATTTTGATTGAGCTGAAAATATCATTTATTGAGCCGCTACCATGAATACCATGATATTTGCCTTCGGCAACATAATAGTCTTTCAATGGCGATGTCTGAGTGTGATACACCTCAAGGCGTTGCTTGATTGTTTCAAGATTGTCATCGGCACGCCCAGAATCCTGTCCACGTTTGATGAGACGCTCAATCAATTCGGCATCCTCTACCTCAAGTCCTACTACGGCATGTACTTTTGAGCCTCGTTCAGAAAGCATCACTTTCAATGCTTTTGCTTGATTTATTGTGCGAGGAAATCCATCAAAAATCACACCATCGGCTGTTTCCGGATTTGAATCAAGCAAATCGGCAAGAATATTTATCATTAATTCGTCAGGTATGAGATTACCCTTAGATATATAGCTATCAGCGATTTTCCCAAGTTCAGTACCACGAGCAATTAAGTCTCTCAATACCTCTCCTGTAGAGATATGATATAATCCA